>NZ_CP081674.1:0-148235 GCF_019739075.1 Mycobacterium farcinogenes
GAACTAGCCGCACTTCATCGGCGGTAGAGCATTGCGGCCAATTTCGGAGCACAACCTAGTGGAATTAACGTGTGCCACGAGCTCCGTCTGGCGCAAGAGCATCAAATAGCAGGCTGCCGTTGCCTGCAGCTGAGCGCCATTATCGTCGGTCACCCAACGTTTTCCGGAGAAATTCACCCGTCGACGCAAACTCGGATGCATCGCGGGTCGACGCGTAGATGCGACATACCTCTATGGCGATGTAGGTCTCGTCCAGCATCAACTTCTTTGCTAGTACACGGATATAGTCGTGGTGATCTCCTACGCCGCTCATCACCTCTGCGACGCTTATGCTGTGATTGCTTTTGAAATACTCCTCAACCTCGGTGCAACCGAAAACCAGCGTCTCGGGTGCCACGCCTCCGGGTAAATTTGCAATGAAGGGCTTAAGATCCTTCAAGTCGCCGACCTTAATGTCTCCATCATATAGTCCTACTGCTCTAGTACCCGCTTTCCGCAAAAGCGAGACAGCCGACGGTATGTTTTGTGCATCACCAACGTCCAAAACTTGGACTCCCGAGAGAAGATCGCTATTGCAACTGCGAATGATCTCAATCGTTAGACGACGCGAAAACTCGTCCTCGACGCAGACGATCGCTCTTTCGTTGTCCCTGGCATCACCGTGAAGGTACGCGTCTATTTGGTAGGTACTCAGACCGGTCGCCGCGTCAATCAGCCCGTCGGGTTGCCGTTTCAGGTATACGACCGAATCGCGCCCAAATTCCATCAGAATCGCAGCACTGTGTGTGGTCAATATGATCTGATGACCTCGACGACCTGCTACATCAACTAGATATCTCGCTAGCCGGCGTTGCGCCTCGCCGTGTAGCGAAGTCTCGGGCTCCTCGAGAACAAATAAGCTCTGCGCCGGAGCGCCCTCCATTGTATTGACCATGTAGACGACGCGCCCTTCGCCGAAGCCCATGTGGTTTTCTGAATAACGTTTTCCATTTCGAGTGGCCATCGCCAACTCCGCGGTCCGATTGGAATGGGTCACTTCGGTGAAACCCAGCTCATCGTACGGTAGTCCAAGTATCGTGGCGACGTTGTTTGCGGCATCATTTGGCAGTTCGCGCGACGTCCCCAATTGAATCCGGTGCCCGCCATATATGGATAGATCGCGCCGCTCAACCTTGGGTATGAACTGGGTGAATCCGATGTAGTAGCAGGATCGTTCAGGCTGACGCTTGTATCCAGACCATTCTTTGGCCTTTCTGCTTACCGTCACTTTCTGCGGTTCCGCGCCACGCTCGACACAGTACGAATAAACTACTTGCGCATCATCGCTGAACGGCGATGGATCAGCCGCAGATACGGGAAAGAAGTCCTTAATGTAGAATCTTGAAAGTGCGGCGGTCACAGCTTTGCGATATGCGCAACTCGCGAGCTGTGCAATTGTACTCTTGCCCGTTCCATTTAACCCAGATAGGGCGGTAATAGGCGACTGGAAATCAAGGGTCAGATCGGCAATTCCCCGGAAACCGTGAATCTCAATTGATTGCAGGATTGGTCCGTAATTGGCATATCTGTGGTCTAACTTGAACTTTCCCGCCAGCTTTCGGACATTGTCGTCATGACTCATCTGCGGGCTTGCCTCACTTCGGCTACTAACGATGGAGAATGGAAACGCACGGCTCATTCTGCCACTGAGATCTACCGTTGATGTTCATTTTTACGCAACATGGCTATGCGGCTACCCGACTGCCGCCGGCATGACGTCGCCACCTCCAGACGATGATTCTCCTGAGGCCGGCGTGCTCGAAAGATAGTTAGCTGGTGGCGGTGCTGTTTCTGACTGTTGCCGGACGTCAGTGTTGGAAATTTTGTTGGCATCGGTGCAGGTGGAAGGTTTCTGATGTAGGAGATTGGGGTGAATATTTACACCCATCTCCTACTGTGTGGAGTGCACGGCGGATGATGACACAGGGGTGGTGGGGTTTGCTGCCCTGCGCGCGGTGATCTCGGGGACTGATGGTGTGTCGAGGAAGATGGTGGCGCGTTGTCGGGCGCGACGGTCGAGCTGGGCGAGTTTGTCTTCGGCGGCGGCCAAGCTGGTCCGCAGGCCGTCCGCCTCGCCGAGCCAACCGGCGTTCTCGGCTTCGGCGACGCGTGCGGCGAGGTTGTCGCGGATGGTTTCAAGGCGGGCTCGTTGCGCTGGGTCGATTCGCAATACTGGGCAGCGGATGCAGCTGTGCTCATGCTGGCAGCTGGTGCCGTAGGCGCGGCCGCAGTCTCCGAGGGCGAGTTTGCGGCGCTCGAAATGCCCGAGGAATTCGTCCCATTCGGCGTCGGTAGGAGTGCGGTATTCCTCGCCTGGCCGTAAGGTTCGGCGTCGGGCGATGAACGCGCGGTGACCGTTGATGGCTTCTTCGGGGTAGATGGCTTTGTACCCCATTGTGGTGTTGATGTCTTTGTGCCCAAGGAGAAGTTGTGCGATGTGCGGAGGCATCCCGTTGAGGATGGCATCGGTGGTGAAGATCCGCCGGAAATCGTGCGGCCGAAAGTAAAGGGGTTGGCCGTCAGCATCTTTGAGGTCGCTCGCTTCGAACGCTTCTCTGATTGCGATCCGAATAGTCCCGGTAGATAGCGCTTGGCGGTGACCGGCAGTTGTCCATTGAAATAGCAAGGGGGCCGGGGCTTCCCATGATCGCTCGTTTTCGTCGTAGAACGACACCAACGGGATGGCGTGACCGTCTCCGCGGACCCTGGTCACGATTGTGGCGAGGACGTCGGCGAGTTCCGGACTGACGACCAGCAGGCGCTCCTGGTCGGTTTTCGAGGGAGCGATGTGGAGCAAGGGAATGATCTCGCCGGTCGTTGGAAGTTGATATTGAGTGATGCTGTGGTGGCTGGTTTCGAGCATCTCCTCGATACGGACTCCGGTGTGCCGCAGGAACTCCACAGCGGCCCATCCCCAGAACGCTCGGTTTTCCTCTTCAAGAAGCTGCCGTTTGCGGCCGGCTGCGTCGATCACGGTCGTGAACTGTCGGCGGGAACCTCGACTACTGGTGAGGACTGCTCTGGTGAAGGTCTCTCCGGCAACTGTGAAGGTGTCGTCGGTGGTCGTTAACGCGGCTTGCAGTCGTGTACGGGCGTCTTGGGCTCGCTTGGCCGCGTTATCGACGATTGTCGACAGGTAGGGGCGCAGGTCACGGGTGCGCTGGTCGATGCGGGCCTTGCGTTGTGCGAAGGTCTTCTTCAGGAGTACCTCGGTGGCGCTGATGGGGCTTGGGACTGCCCACTGGGCCCAGCGGGCAGGGTCTTCGGTAGCCCATTGGGCCAGGTCGAGATAGAAAGCCCGCACCTGGTGCAGGATCGGAATGTAGGAACGGCGCGGTGCGACCGCTTCGGTCATGGTTCCGTCTGCCTGGCGCGTGCGGGTGGTCTTGTTGCGCAGCCGTTCCTTCCATGCCGCTGCGGTTTGTGGATCCAGCTTCAGCGAATCGATACCTGGGTTGTGGAGTTCCAAGTCTTTCCAGAAGTTTGAGCCCAGGCGGCGGGACATTGCCTCCAAGGTGGTGTAGTCCAGCGCGGGTTGGCGTTCGGTGAGGTAGTCGACCAGCAAGTTGCGGATCGGCTGGTTT
Source organism: Mycobacterium farcinogenes (assembly GCF_019739075.1). NCBI lineage: Bacteria > Bacillati > Actinomycetota > Actinomycetes > Mycobacteriales > Mycobacteriaceae > Mycobacterium > Mycobacterium farcinogenes. The sequence goes on from NZ_CP081674.1 coordinate 3,624, forward strand.
TGCAGCTGGTAGCGGTCGATGAGTTGTTCGGGTGTGCGTTGACCCGTGTAGGCCGTGATCCTGCGCAGGGTGACCGGAGCGTCGGCAGGGAACTGTCCGGCGGCCCTCAGGAGCGTGTAGAACTGGTAGCGGCGAGCTCCGCAGGTTTCGCGGGCGACTTCGATCTGGCGTAGTTGCACGCAGTCGCCCACGGTGATGTCAGAGACTGTGCCTCCTTTGGCGGCCAGCAGGACCGCGATTTGCCAGCGCGCCAGCCTACCGGCGGCCGAAGTCCACTGGTCGGAATCCGACGAGGTCTCGATTGTGGCGTATCCATCCGGATCACGGTGGGCAGCCATGATTTTGGTCAATGCGGGGTCTCGGGGGCGCGATAGGAAGAACGCCATGCTGGGAAACAGGACTTCTGCTGCGGTCAAGGCCATGAAGCCGGCATTGAGTTCTCGAGCGTTCTGGCGGTGGCCGTGTCTGCGCAGCCATGTCAGAGGCTCATCCAGCCAGGCCTCGGCATGGTGTTCTATTCCGCTGGATGTCCATCGTTGCTGCCAGGTGTCTCCTGCGTGTTCTGACAGCCAACGCAGCATTCCCTCGGCGCCGTTCGTGGAGATGGCCGGTGCGCTGTTGCGGATTCTCGTGGTGCGCATCCACTGCAGGATTGCGTCAACCGATGCAGTACCTATCGACGTCTCGGTTGGGACGCCGCGAGGCGGGAATCGGCGTAACAGGTCGTCGGCATAGCCGCCATGGCCGTCCACCGGTGGTGAGGCCAGGGTCGGCGTACTCGGCGTCAGTTCTCGCTGTGGGGCCGGAGGTCTCATGATTTGGCCCTTTCGCCGAAGAGAATGTCGAGGGTGTTGGTGTCGTATCCGTCGGCCGGCGTGGGGCTTTTGTCAGCACGTGCGGCGACGCGCTGGTAATGGGCCAGGGTGCGCGTAACCACGTCTTCTTGGTTGGGTGTGGTGTAGATCTGCGTGGTTGTCAGATGGGCGTGGCCTAGCACCCACTGCACGTCGGTGATCGACATCTGAGGATCGTTGCTCATCCGATACGCTGCGGTGTGCCGGAGATCGTGGATGGTCCAGTTCGATCCGAGCGCTTCCTGTGCGCGGACGAACATCGCTCGCGCAGCTGGATATGAGAGCGCGCGCCAGGGTTGGCGCAAGGTCAGCCATAATGGTGCAGTTCTGCCGCGAGGTGCACCTCGTTTCCATGCCTGCTCCTGATACAGACGCAGCCATACGAATGCGTCCTGTGATGCTGGGAGCCACTGTGCCGCACGCGATCCCTTGCGAGTCACGCGGATAAGCTGTTGCCCGGGGTCAACGTCGGCGTGGGTGGTCGAGAGTAGTTCGTCTGCGCGCGCTCCTGTCGATACCCAGAAAGCCAGCAGGGCACGGTCTCGGTGGGTGCGAAGAGCAGCGAAGAGCCGGTTGAATTGCTCGTCGGGAATGTTCTTCGGTAACCGGCGTTGCGGGCGTGGACGGTAGCGGCCAGCCCGCTCGCGCGACACCGGATCGCGCGGATTGCGGTGGGCGTTGCGGCGTCCGGCGCGGCGCGATCGATCGAGCGGGAAGGGATTGACCAGCGGGCCCTGCCCAAGTTCGATCTGGTAGTCATAGAACGACCGCAGTACCGCCTCGGCGTGCACTCTGGTCGACGGCGCATAACGACCGGGGGGCGGGCACGTGCCGGTTGCAGCGGTACCGTCACTCCTTCTATCCGTTGGCTCCGACTGTTCCGGTTTCCCATCGCGATACCTCCAGTGGACGCGAACCGGCTTATCTACCAGCATCATCCATCGTGCGAAGTCGCGGCCCTCGATGGAGGTCGCTCGATCCCAATCCACGCCCACTGCTGCCAGAAAGCGCCACCATCGCAACAGATCATGGCCATACGAGCGGATTGTCCCCGGACGACGATCGGCCGCTTGCAGTTCGGCGAAATATGCCGCTACGGGCTCGACGACCACCCCGTTAGCATCGAGGAGCCGAAATGGCACCCATCTGTCACCAGTTGCCTCAAGCCGTCCGACGTCGGATACGACCAGGGTTGCAAGATCCCGTTTCCCAGACTCCGGGTCACCCATAGCCCGGGAACGTATCAAAACCCAGCCTGACCTGCAATGATTCTGATTTTAGTTCAGTTAACGGATTTACCCCATGGACCTACACGACGACCCTCAGCGGCTGGTCGAGAAATATGCCGCTCAGCACATCCGGGTGCTGGGCGAGGTACATGGCGATCTGATCGCCCGCTACGGGGAGGTCCCGGATCGTTTTGTCGATCAGGGCGCAAATGTGCGGCCGATCTCAGTGTCGTGCACGGTACTGGAGACGGTGCTGTTCTCGAGGCTGCGGCGACAGTCGAAAGATTCGACGCTAAAAGCTATGGCGGGGAATGGTTTTGGGATTCGACTCCTCGACGACAATGGCACGCAGATCCGTGTGCGCAAGCATCCGCGCAAATGGGACGGCAGTCTTCTGGACCCGGTCCCGTTCGTCCCAGGCGGGGAGCAGTTCAGCATCGAGGATGTTCTCGGACCCCTCGGCGACGAGGAGGGGATCGCCCAGCCGCAGGCATATCGCCTGTATGTGTTGTGGTGGCCGGGCAGCGTCGGGTTCGGTGGTGCGGCATTGGCGGCGGGTTTGTTGACCAAGCAGGTGCAAGTTCTTTATGGCCGCACACCGCTGCCGCCGCCGATCATGGAGCAGCGCAACGTGACAGTGGGATCCGATGGCGGCCCGGATGGCCCGGGGTCAGCGACGGGGATGCGTCGCCGCGACGACGACTTCGCCGAGGTCGACGAGGACGCAGCCAGCGAGGAAGAACAGGAGGATGGCCCGCACTCGTCGTAGGCATCGTGCACAGTGTTGGGTGCATGCCGGATCCAGAATCCGGTCACGTTGAATTGAGCGCACGATGATTGAGGTTTTTGGTACACGGGTTCGGCAGGCCCGGTTGTTGAGACGGATGACGGCACGCTCACTGGTGGAGCGTGCGGGGTGGAGTACCGCGCGCCAATCGCAGATCGAGCGGTCGGTCACCACTCGGCTGGCCGCCGCCGATGTAGATGTGATGGCGGAGTTGTTCCGTTTCCCCGCAGCGTTTTTCACTTCTGAGCCACAGACCCGGGTAACCCCGGCCGAGCTGTTGTTCCGGGCACCGAAGTCGATGACGGTCGGCGAGCAGGATTTCTTGGCGACGTTCGCGTCGCTGGCCGGGGATTTTCTCGGCGAGTTGGATTCGAGGTCGAAGCTGCCGCCGGTGAAGATACCGACGGTCACTGATGAGGAGTTGGCGCGGACGTCGATCGCGGCGGCCGCAGCCCGGCTGCGGGACCGGATGGGTGTGGGGGCTGATGAGCCGCTTGATGATCTAACCTATGAGGCCGAGCGGCTGGGTGCGCCGGTGATTGTGCGGCGCCGGGTGCCCGGTGAGTGGTCCAGTGAGTTCGCCGCCACCGGTGGCCGTTCGCACGACGAGCGGCATCTGGGCTATTCGACGTGGGTGGGCCGAATGCGGGATCGGCCGTTGGTGGTGCTGCGAGAGAGTGATTCGTGGGAGCGGACGCGTTTCACTGTGGCCCACGAGCTGGGCCACTTGGTGCTGCACAGCCAAGTGGATTGCTCGGTCAATTCTACCCATGAGCTCGAAGCCAACCGGTTCGCCACGGAGTTGTTGGCGCCGGCGACGGCGATCGCCGGCGAGCTGCCTAGGGTTGTGTCGCTGTTGAATCTGCAGCCGATCAAGACCAAGTGGGGTTTGTCGCTGGGATCGTTGATCATGCATCTGCGGGATTCGGGGCTGATCGCGCCGACGAAAGCAAAAACGCTTTCCTCTCAACTGTATTCGCGAATCAACCAAACCACCGGGCACACCTGGGGCATGACCGAGCCGGGATGGCAGGACCGGGCACCGGAGCGGCCGCGGCTGCTGCGCAAGTGGGTGGAACGCTGTTATGGCGGGGCTTCGGTGCAGATGCTGGCCGCCCGGGAGTCGATGATCTACCCGGCTGACGTGCTGGACTGGTTGTTGGCCACTCAGCGCCCAGCGCCGGCTGCCGAGCGTAAACCAGTGGCCGCCACGGCGGGTTCGGCGCGGCTGGCCACGGCGCGGGCTAGTGCGCCTTCGCCGGTGATCCGCCTCGACGACTTCCGCCGCAAGGGCCGCACGTAGTGGGCCGGGCGGGGCTCGGCTGATCGTGGCGCGGGTGCAGCTGGTCCGATTCGCGGACCGACCACACACCTATACCGTGGTCGGCGCTGATCAGCTGCCCGTACCGCCGGCGCGGGAGTACCTGAGGTTTCTGCGCGAGGAGGGCGCGTCGCCGAACACGGTGCGCGCCTACGCCTATGGGTTGGCGGCGTGGTTCACCGTGCTGGAACACACCGACACCGCGTGGGATGACTTCCCCAGCAGTATGTTCGGGGCGTTCTTGAGCTATCTGCGCACCGGGGATCTGCCCGGCACCGCCCGTATCGGGCCGGCGCAGAAAGCAATGGCCGAATCGTCGCTGCAGCCCCGAGGTGCTGCAGTGTTGTCGATGTACCGGTATTTCGCTGATGCCCACGACCTGAGCCGCCCGTATCGCCGGCTCTATAGCAGCCATGCCCGTTCAGCACGCCGGGGCCACTACGCCCCGTTTCTGACCGGTATCGGGCCCACCGCCGAGCGGGACACCCCGCTGTATCGGCGGCGGACAGCCAATCGTTCCGAAACACCGGTGCTGGAGCCTGCTGCCGTCAACACCATCCTGGATGCATGCAGTGTGCAGGATCGCAATGGCAGGTGGACCAACGGGGCGGTGGGACTGCGAGACCGGCTGTTTTTCGCGGTACTGGCCGAGACTGGGATGCGCATCGGCGAAGCACTGTCCTTGCGCCACAGTGATTTCAGTATCGCCGGCGGCGACACCCCATCGTTGTTGATCGCCGATCGCGACGATCATCCGCACGGGGTGCGCGCCAAGACCGGGGCCCGGCGCATCTACATCGGTGACGACCTGGTCGCCCTCTACACCGAGTACGTGTGGGCCTTGGTGTCGGCCGGCGCTGATATCGCCGTGGACGATCTGTCCACCCATTTCGTGTTCGTCAACCTGGTCCGTGGGGTCAGGTATGCCGCGCTGCGTCCCGAAACCGTCTACGACAAGGTCGATCTGATCACCGAACATCATCCCGAGGCGCTGCCGGCGGACTGGACACCGCACTGGCTGCGCCACACCCATGCGACCGCGCTGCTGTTGGCCGGGGTGGATCCGCATGTGGTGATGCGACGGCTGGGCCATGCCGACGTGCAAACCACCCTCTCGATTTATGGGTGGGTGACTGCTGACGCCGAAATGCGTTCGCTGGCCGGATGGAAGAGCTATGTCGCCGGGTGGAAGGTGAGCCATGACAGGTCGTCCTGACAACCGCGCTCCTGTCGTGGCCACCGGCGCCTCGGCAGGGGTTGGCGATCACAGGTGGGCGTTGCAGTGGGAGCAGGTACCGCGCCGGTGGCAGTCGTTGGTGTACCGGCTCGACACAGCCCCGACCAACTCCGTGTTTCAGACCAATCCGCGCTACCGACCCACGCCTGAGGGGCATGACTTCACCCCTGCGGGCGTGCCGCAACGCTTCTGCGATGAGATCGCATGGTGGGTGTGGACATGCTGGCACGAAGACATCCGCAAGGTCGAGCCGTCTCATTTGAGGTGGACCAGTCGGGCGTTGAGCGCTGCGGCCGCCGAATACCAGCACCAGCACCGGCACAATCCGGTCAGTATCGCTGACCTCAGTGTGGAAGCCATCGTCCGGGCGGGCACCGTCGAGTTCGAACGCCGCAACCGCCGACTGCCGACACTAGGGTTTCGTAACAACGTCACCAATTTCATCGAACACCTGCACCTGTATGTGTCGGTGCGCTGCACCGACAAACCCTGGTGGGCCCATGACATTTGGGATGTGCATGCCGACCCGAGGATCCCGCGGCGCGAACACGAACCCTGCCACGACCAGGTCGTGCGCCTCGGTGGGATCGAGCCGTCGTGGCTGCGCGAAGGGATACGGTTCTGGCTTCGCACCGCCCTGACCTCTGAGCAGCTGCGCTGGTCATCGGTGATGCCGCGCAGCCGCGACATCGTCCGGCACCTCGGCCCGTTCCTGGCCGCCCGCGCCATCACCGACCCGGTGATCAGTACCGATCGAGCCGCGCTGCGACTGTTGTTCACTGAATTCACCGAGTACCTCAAATCACCTGCGGCGCGTTCGAAACCCGACCGTCCGCTGTCATCGACGGCGATCGGGAAAACGCAATCCATGACCCAGGCGTTCTATACGTTCATGGTCGATCACGCCGAGGAAGCCGCCGCGGCGACCGGCGAGGCCCGCTGGACTCAGCTCAGCGACACCCACACCCGATTGTGGGGTGCATCATTTCGCAGCCGCCGCGCCCGCCGCGGCCGGGAACTATCCTGGTATTCCACCGCCGAGCTGCAGCAGATGCTGTGCTACCTCGATGTATTGGCCGCCGATACCGGCAAGCCGGTGGTCATTACCCATCCCGACGGAACCATCTCGGTCGTGGCAGGGCTCGGCGACCCCCAAGCCGCCCGCATATGGCTGCTGCAAGCCTTGACCGGGCGCCGGGCCTCAGAAATTCTAATGCTCGATTTCTCACCGTTGCAGGCCATCCCGGGCCAGGACCGCCCCGTCGGCGGCAGTGAAGACCCGGACGGGTTCGTCGCCAAACTGCGCTACCAGCAGACCAAAGTCGACGGTGTCATCCCGACCATCCTTGTCGAGCAGGCCGTGGTCAACGTGATCGCCGAGCAGCAAGACTGGATCCGCAGCCACTACCCAGAGTTGGACCCCAAGTACTTGTTCCTCGGGCTGCGCTACCAACACCGCGGCCAACGCCCCCGAAGCTACGACTCCTACGGGATGGCCCTGGGCAAGCTCGACAAAATCCACGGCCTGCTCGACGCGGCCGGCAACCCGCTGCGGTTCTCCCAAACCCACCGGCTGCGCCACACCCGGGCCACTGAACTACTCAACGACGGTGTCCCGATCCACGTGGTGCAGCGCTACCTCGGGCACGCCTCCCCGGAGATGACCCTGCGCTACGCCGCCACCCTGCAAGCCACCGCCGAAGCAGAATTCCTGCGGCACAAAAAGATCGGCGCACATGGCACCGATATCACCATCAGCCCATCCGATATCTACGACATGACCCAACTCTCGGCGCGCACCGACCGAGTGCTGCCCAACGGGGTATGTCTGTTGCCGCCGGTGGCCCGCTGCGACAAAGGCAACGCCTGCTTGTCGTGCGGGCATTTCGCCACCGACGCCACCCACCTCGACGAACTGCGCGATCAACACTCCAGAACACTGACACTCATCGACCTGCGCCGCGACCAGTACCGCACCCGCACCGGCCGCGAACTGACCGACGACAACGTCTGGATCGCCCATCGCCGCCGCGAAATCGCCTCACTGGAGGCCATCATCGCCCGTCTCGGCGACGCCGACGCGACCGCCGACGGCGCGGCCGGGGTGGGTGCTGCGGGCACGACCAACCGGTTGCCGCTGACACCGATGCACACCCGCGGCAGCCACGAATCGGTGCTGCGCAAAGCTGACCCCGACACGCCGCGATGACCCGCAAACCACCCCCGCCGCCGACCGAGCAGGCGCTGCGCGCACTAGCCAAACATCGCAAAACCGTCAGCGACGACAAACGCCGCGACATCGAAAAAGCGCTGGCCTACCTACGCAAAACCAACGCCACGATCAACGTCTCGACGGTGTCCCGTCGTGCGAAGGTGACCCGCAAAACCATTCACAAACACAAAGACCTGCTCGCCGTCATCGACCAATACCGCCACCACCCCAGCACCGCCGAACCACCCCAGCCCGGCCGCGACACCACCATCGTGGCCGCGATGCGTCGCAAGATCGCCGCCCAAGACAGCGAGATCCGCGAACTCAAAGCCACCATCGCCCATCACGTCACCACCATCGAATTGCTCCACGGCCAACTCGACGACGCCCGCCTTGATCACGGCACCTGACACTCTCACCCGACCCGATCCGCCCGGCACAAACTGGGGACGACGATCACGATCAGGCTTGAACAATAAACACCTGTTTGATCGCTGCCATCGACGATCAGAAGGGGGGGTTCTTACCGTTTCCGTGTTGGGCGGCAGTGCATTTGATGCATCGGGTGAAGGGCGAGCTATGCGTAGCAAGTTCATGAGTGCGGTCCGTCGGATTCCCGGGTTCGACAGCAATTCTCTTGGTGTTCGACATGACAGCGTGTTCGCGCAACGGGACTCCGCCAGCAGCGCCAGCTGATGTCAATATCGTGATGCCAAACTTGGCCGGAATGTCCTGGCATGAGCCGCAGCCGGCACTGCGCCAGGCTGGATGGATTGGGACAGCGCTTGGGATGCCTCGCCAGCGTTGAGCCGAGACTACGAGGCAACGACACCTGACTGCGAGCCCGCCGATGACTCCCAAATTCGTGGGCAATCCGGCAACTTCCACACCCTGGCCGACTCCCGAATTCGTGATCAAACGTCTCCCGAATCAGCAGTCAAAGTCATCGGCGAGCGCATTAAGTAATCCGCGTGGGTTGCTGACGATCTCGGCAGGTGCGAGCGCGCCGCTTTCGTTGAAAGTGTTGGTTAGCGTGAGCGTGGCGATGGTGGCGGCGATCGGCGAGGTGATGTCGAATATTCCGCGTGAGTCGAATGTCGCGGTGCGCACCACAGTGTCGGCTTTCAGCCGTACCGCAATTCGAAATGTGGTTGGGTCGGCGTGAATTCGTTCGCGGCTGGATCCGGTGGTTGTGCTGAGGACTCGTTCGACCAACGGGCGCGCGGGACCGGCGAGGCCTCTGCCGATCACCCTCGTCATTGCAGGGGTTAGTCGATCGGGAATCATCGTTTTGAACGTGGATGTGGAAACGGCAGTGTTGATCCGGTCGACGTTGACATGCCGGGGAATGGTGAGCACTTCTGGCGCTGGGTAGGTGAAGGTGGGCAGTTTACCGAGTGGCTGACCGAAGTCCATGGTGCGGTAGTGGGGTTGCGGGACTTCGATGAGGCCATGATCGAACTGGATGATCGGCTTCCCCATACCTCGCAGAAAGTTGGCATAGGCTGCGCCGCTGGGGATCCAGTCGGTGATGTGATATCCGATGTGGATGGCGTCGACGTGATCGAGGTCGTCGGCCATGACGCTGACCAGCAGGTCGGCGAGGGTGGCGTAGAAGGCCGCGGACGGCACGAGGGCGATACCTGCGGCCACGGCCGGTCTGTGCAAATCGTCGAAGACCGATCGAATCGATTGAGGCTCCCCGCTGATATCGACGTAGTGCGAACCGGAAGCGATTGCGGCTCGCGCGATCGGATCGCAGGTTTCGACGAACGAGCCCGCCGCATTCACAACGGTGATGACGTCGGCACAAATCGATTCGAGCCGATGACGGGAATCCAGTTCTGCCGCTTCGACGCGTACATGCCATCCGTGGCGGCTCACGATCGCCTCAAGTTTGGCACGGTCTCTGCCCACACAGATAACGTCCACGCCTTCGGCGAGCAGTTCGCGCACGATCTGACTTCCGGTGTAGCCACTGGCGCCGAAGACAGCGACGTCATGCGGACGTGTGGTTGACACAAACTCTCCTAAACCAATAATGCTGTGCGGTGCAATGGAATTCCGATCCATTGAACGATTGTCAGACGATGTAAGTGCGTACTGGTTCGCTAGGTTGGCCCTCGGTGGCACGCCAGGATCCGTTGTTAAACTCGATGACGGCCTCGGAGAGGGTTTGTTGGATCGGGTGCAATGTCACACCGAGCGTGTCGGCGCCGTTGTCGGCGATGGTGATGTCTCCGGCATTGATGGTTTCCAGCAGGGGTAGCAGCAGGGCGGGGTTGCCTCCGTTGAAGGTGGTGAGTGCTTTTGAGGCGACAGGTGGGACGTCGAACGGTGTCGGCACGAATAGGCGGCGAAGGTTCATGTGTGCGGCCAACCGTCGCAGCAGTGTGTTCCATGACATGAGTTCGGGGCCGCCGATACGCAGGCGCCGTCCGCCGATGTCGGGGTGGGTTGCCGCCGCGATGAGACAGGCGAACACGTCGCGGGCATCCATCGGCTGGGTGACGTGGTGCCGCCACGGCGGCAGTGGGACGACCGGGCTGGCGGCCAGTAGGTTGAGTAGTACGCGGAAGGAACGGCTGCGCGCGGTCACGATCGTGAACGCCCCGACGGCCACGGATTCTGGAGTCGCCGCGGTGAGAATGTCCTCCACTTCCAGGCGGCTGCGCACGTGTGCTGAGGTGTGGCCTGCCTGCGCAATGGGTGGCACGCCGAAGTAGATCACCCGGCGAACGCCGGCTTTGCGGGCTGCAGTAGCAAAATTGTGTGCGATCAGTCGGTCGCGGGCGGCGAATCCGTCCGTGTTGCCCTGCTCGAGGCTGTGGATCATGAAGTACGCGATCTCAACTCCGTCCAGGGCGCGGTCGAGGTCTTCGGGTCTGGTGGCGTCACCGCCAATGACCGGGATGTCGACTCCAACGCGTTCAGGAGCGCGGGACAGCCCAATGACGTCATGACCGGCGGCCACGAGATGCGGGGCGAAGTGGCCGCCGAGGCCGGTGATTCCGGTGACGAGGATTCTCAATGTTCTGCTCCGAAGAATGTGTTGAGGTAACCGATCAATTCGTCAGGGCGTTCCTCGGCGATGAAGTGGCCACACGCCGGCAGATTCACCAGTTCCATGTTGGGTGCATAGCGGCGGTACGCGTCGGAAAGCCGTTGAGTGAGTGGGTCGTTGGCTCCGTTGAGGTGCAGGACAGGAACGGTGAGGGTGAGATTCTTTGCGTAGCGCCAGAAGTACGGCACCTCCCGGGCAATGACGTTGCGGTAGTACTGTTTCGTGGCAGTTAGAGTGTGGGGTTGGCGCATGGAACTGCAGTAGATTTCGGTCTCCGCAGGGGTGAATGCGCCGACGTGACGCCATGTGTGTAGTGAGGTTCGCGGTACCTGCAACAAGGTGTTGTTGATCGATCCGAGCGCGGCGGCGGTGTAGACATGCCAGGGCCGCCATATTGCGCGGGGATGTAGCCCGATCGCTGTCCAGGGATGCAGTCCGGCCAGAGGCATGAGCTTGGTGATTCGGCGCGGATGATCCAGACCCAGCTGGTAGGCGATCGCGGCGCCCCAGTCATGTCCCACGACGCCGGCCTGGTCGATGCCCAGCGCGTCCATGACGTCGATGATGTCGGTGGCTAGGCGTCGCAGACTCCAGTCGCCGCCGGTGGCGGCCGACCAGCCCAGCCCACGCACGTCGGGGCATATCACCCGGAACCGGCCGGCAAGTGCACCGAGGACGGCACGCCACGCATACCAATGCTGAGGCCAGCCGTGGACGAGGACCAGCGGATCCCCGGCGCCGGCTTCAGCGACATGAACCTCACAGCCGTCTCTGGTGGTCACGTACCGATGGGAGGTGCCGTCGACGTGCGGCATGGGCAGCATGTCGACCGCGGCGTGGTCGTTCCATGCGTCAGACACGAACGCCTCGTGATCGACCGGCGCTGCGGGGTTGGAAACCGATGAGTGCGGTCATCAGCGCACCGGATCCGTCGGGTTCGGTTGATCGCCGGTCGCGGTATCGGCATGTGCCGAGGTGTGGCCGAGCAGTGGGCCCCAGGCATGCAGGATCACCTCGTCGGTGAGGGGCTCATGGGATGCGAGGTAGTCGCTGTAGGAGCTCAGCGCCCGACGGGCAGCCGCGGTGGTCAAGGTGCGGATGGTACTCGCCGCCTCTCGGCCCAGCCCAGCCGTCGACGGTCGGGTGCCGGCGTCGTAGACAGCCCGCTTGACTTCGCGAGTGAGGGCTGGCGACCGGCCGGCGAGGCGTTCGGCGGTCTCCGTTGCGGTGGCGAGCAGTTGACCGCGGGACCGGACGTGCTGCACGAGACGTAGCTGCTCGGCGTCGGTGGCGGTGAGCCAACGCCCTTCCAGCAGTAGCTCGATCGCGACACCGGATCCGACGGTCCGGGTGAGTCGTTGTGTCCCGCTTGCGCCGGCCAGTATCTCCAAACCGGACTCGACCAGCCCAATCTTGGTGTCATCAGCCATGATCCTGATGTCGCAGGCCAGCGCGAAGATCGCCCCCATGCCCAACGCCATCCCGTTGATCGCGGTGATCACCACCTGATCGAGCCGGGACAGCCGATCCAGGGCGGCGTAGGTCCGGGCTAGAAACAGGGTGTCGCGTGCGGCGGTACGTGACAGCACCGCATCCACGTGACGGCTTTTGACGGCCAAACGAGCCATCGCCGCCACAGCGCGAGCCGGGCGATATCCGATCTCCCACGGAACCGTCGACGCGCCCGCCAACAGGGAGGGAACGTGAAAGTGCGTGAGATAGGTCGAATCGGTGCCGGTGAACACCACGGCCCGCACCGTAGAATCTCGTTGCAGCGCACGGGTGAGGGCATCCAGCTCGATGCTCATCTGCTCGTCGAAGAAGTGTCGGGGCGGGTGGTTGAACGTCACAGTCAACACTGAACCCGCCTGCCGGGTGATCAGGCGCCTGCCAGAGTTCTGAGCCAAGCGCTGTGTGATGTCGCCGACCGTGTTTCCCCGCGGCCGCCGTCCGGGCGCGGTCATGCGATGCGCTCGGTGCGATGCTCGGTCGCCCACGATTGAGCGATGTGGGTGGTCAGTTCCACGGCGTGCTGCACAGTGGTCCAGTTGACGTTGAACACGGTGTCAGATGGACGGTGCAGGTTACTGATCCAGCCGTCCTCAACAGACAGCAGCGATATCGTCGGTAGCCCTGCCACAGTCATGACAGCGGCGTCGGTGGCGTTAGGGATCGTGATTTCTTCGATCGGGAGGCCGAGTTCGGCCGCAGCGTCACGAGCTCGGGTCACCGCTGAACGATCGGATCGGTTGGTCAGAGCCTCGCGCCGGGCCACACCCAGGGGCCCGTTGCTGCCCACGGCGTCGAGATTGATCGCCAGTGTGGTGGCGGGGTCGAGTTGGCGGCGGGTCTTGTGCAGCCAGTCGCGGATGCCGCCGTTGGTGGCTTCCTCGGCACCGGGGAACACCACGAGCACGGTGGTGTCGGGCAGCGGGTTGCGCGCCAGTTGGTGGGCCACTTCGAGCACGGCGGCCACCCCGGAGGCGTTGTCGTTGGCCCCGGGGGCCGTTCGGCTCCGCATGGACTGCACCATCAGAGCTGCACTGCCGGCTATCACGCCACCTGCGATTGCCCGGACTCGTCGTGACGGGACGGCCGTTGCCGCCAGCGCAGCCAGGGGCAGCGCATGGCTGGGCAGGGCGCGCCCGGTGGACTTGACCAGCTGTCGACTCGCGGCCACCGCCTGCGGATGCCACACCATTCCCATGTGGGCGGCATCGTGGTGAGCCACGAGCACCACGACCCGTTTGGATTGTCCCTCGGCGGGGATGCGCGCATACACCGATGTGCCGGTACGGGCCGGTAGTACGCGTTTGGCCCACCTGATTCGCCCAGAGACTTCGAGCTCGTATGCGGCGGCGACGGCCGCCCCGGCCACACGGGCAGCGGGGTGTGACAGCACAGCCAGATCAGCACCTAACGCCAGATATGCCAAATGGGCTGGAACCCAGGATGATTGGGTACGGAAGCTGGACAGTGTGATGTCTTTGGCGCCGACTTCGGCCAACCGTCCGGCGAGGAAACGGGCCGATTCTCGTTCACCCGATCCCACGGTGCGACGGTCGAAACTGACCAGTGTCTCGACGTCCTGACGAAGCCGGGTCAACGCATCGTCGGGCAGCGACGGGCCCTCCAAGACCGTTGCCTGCTCATTGGTTTGGGCGAGATTGTGTTCGGTCACCGCCGCGTTCCTTTCTTCGATCGTGTGCCCGTCGCGGCCGGTGTCGCGGCAACGAAGGAGGCGAGTTCACGCGCCAGGGTGTCGGGTTGGTCTTCACTGACGAACGTGTAGGCGTCGGTCACCTCGACCAACCGTGCGTCCGGCAGAATCTGCACCCACCGCTCGGCGTGGGCGAACGGGAAATAGGGTGCGCGCCGCGGCCACACCAAGAGCACGGGTTTGTCGAACATCCGCAGCTTCTCCGCCGCCGCCAGGGTGTCGCGGTGATCGATGGTAGCCAGGAATCGCGCGATGTCGCGACGAACACCCCGACTGGTCACCAGCGGGCGGATCCACGCCGCCGTGATGTCGTCAGGAACCCCGTGTTTGGCCAGCGTGCCGTACACCAACCGACGCGCCATACGCGACCGCAGCGGCTGGACGCCGATGGCCATCACGCCGGGAACGCGGGCTGCGTACTGCAGCAACCGAATCGAGAGCGGCAGGAAGTTGTCGAACGAGTCACACGGCGTCAACACGACCCGCCCGACCCGATCACACCCATCCGCCAGGAGCAGTTGCACGATCGCCCCGCCGGTGTCAGTGGCCACCAGAGTGACATCACGCAGGTCCAGCGCCTCCAGAAACTCGCCGATCAGCGCCGCCACCCCCATCGGGGACATGTTCGCGCCCTTGTTCATCGCGACGGTGTGCGCCCCCAACGGCAGATCAAGGGCTATGAAGCGTAATCCCACTGCCGTCAGCGGCGATTCGAGCTTGCGCCAGACCGCCGAGTCGACGAACACGCCGTGGATGAACACCACAGGCGGGCCGTCGCCGCCGCTGTCGCGGTAGCGGATTCGGCCGCCCGATAAGCCAACGTCACACGTCGCTGCCATAGCACCTCCCATTAGAAGAGTATCACTCTGTTACAGATCTCTATTCGGCGAGTATGCTCGGCTCTATGAGTGACGTCAAGCCCCGACGCCGTGACATCAGCGCAGCCCTCACCCGCACCGCCGTACTCGATTCGGCACGCGCACTGTTCGTCACCAAGGGGTTCGACGCCACCTCCATTGACGAAATCGCGCGCGCCTCCCAATCCAGCAATGGCGCTGTCTACCACCACTTTCGGGACAAACAGGAGATCTTCGCCGAGGTGTTCCGCACCAGTCAGGCCGCCATCCTGCAGACCGCGGTGGCGGCCATGCCGACCGGCACCACAGCCTGGGGCCGAGTGGAATCGGCAACGCGCGCGTTCCTGCGCAGTTACGTCGCCGACCGGGATGCACGCGTCCTGCTCGGACAAGCGATCCGAGTGCTGGGCTGGGACCGCGTCCATCAAATGGACGAAGAAATGTCGCTGCCGCTGATCCGGGCCACCCTCACCGAGGCCATCCAAAACGGCGAAGCCACATCACTTCCGGTCGACGCGGCCGCCGACCTGCTGTTCAGCCTCTACTGCAACGCCATCCTCATCATCGCCGCCCGCTCCGACCCGGACCAAGCCGCCGCCGATGTCGAAACGGTCATATTCACTCTTCTCGCTGGGATTCGAGCACAGCCCAACCGAGGTTGACCGATTCGGACGATGCGGTAACGCAGGGCTCGACGGCAGCCGCCAGAACAGTCGGCCCCGAGCCGCCGCTCGAAAGGATCAGCAGCCGACCGAGGAATAACAGTGGTCGGGGAACCATTGTTCGCTGGCTTGGGCAATCGCCGCGGCGGAACACGAACGTCAGGTCGTTCAGGCCGGTCGGGTCCACGCAATTGGTAGCGGATGGGGCTATACGTCAGGTCGACGATATGGATGGGCATCGCTCACTCCTCACCAGTCGCCAAGGCAACCCGAGCGATTTCGAGAATCAACATCGCTGATGGTGGTAGACCGAAGGTGGACCTGAAGGTACGGCTGAGATGGGCAGAATCGCTGAACCCCGCGTCAGCCGCGGCTCGCGTCAGGTCGTGTCCGTCGGCCACGCATTCGACGGCACGCAGCAGGCGCAGCCACAGTGCGTAGCGCCGGAACGGAATACCGACCTCGCGGGTGAACAGGTGGGTGAGCCGGGACGACGAGACCGCCGCTCGGGCCGCGGCCTCGACAAGCGTCGGGGAGTTCGAGAGTTCCTGGTCGAGGTAGGTCAGGGCCCGTTGAACGCGCGGGGAAATCTCGGGCAGCTTGTCGGGCGTCGCGTCAAGTTTCTCCAGGATGCTGTCGACCAGGTGCACAACGTCAATGTCGGGGTCGGCCAGATCGAGGTGGGCGAGCGTGAGACCGAGTTCCTGTCCCTGAAGGTCGTCGGCCCAGGAGTCGAGGAGATGGCCGGTCTCGCTGTGGGGGTCCAGCCAGATCACGAGGGCCGGTCCCTCGATGTCGACCGCATGCTCGGTGTCCCGAGGAATGATCGCCGACCAGAGTCGGCGGGTCGTCTCACCCAGCGACAGGGTGATCTCCCCGTCGAGCGCGACGACGAGCTGTACCGCATGATGCGAGTGCGATGAGGATGTGCTCCCGTTCCCGGCGTACACGATCATCCGCTTGTCCGGCAGGAGCCACAACCGGCCGTACCACTGCTCGGCTGGTGCTCGGTCGTCCGTCTCGATCATTGCGGCACCGGTGCGTTGAGGAGACGATGCACGGCGCCGAGACCGCGCACGTCGCCACGCATGGCGTGTTCAGCGGCGTCGATGATGGCCAGCTCGTGCTTCACCACGTAGTCGAAGAAGGCCTGCTCGGGCGTGCCGGCGTAGTGGTGGGCGAGGCGCTTAAAGGCAGGAAGGTAGCGACCGGTGCCCTGCCGAAGCAGTCGCCAGCTGAGCGCGTCCGGCAGCATTCTGACGCCCAGACCAGCCGTTGTCCCGGCTGCGGTGGCCAGCTTCTGGGTGGGTGCCAGGTCGACGGCGGTGCGGGACAGAAACGCCTGGACTCCGTCGTTGGTGCGCACCTCTAGTTCTGTCAGGGCTCTCCAGGCGTCGCGGTGCGCGTCGCTCGACGCGTGCTTGGCAGCCGTGCCGAAGAAGGCCATGCCGAGCGTCTCGGACTCGACCAGGCGGTGCAGGTCGCGACGAATCGGGGCGGGAACACTTACGGTCACGATAGGTCCTCACTCGGTCGGGCGTGGTCCGCGGTCAATGCGCGATTCGCTTCGCTTTCATCCTCACGCATCGACGTCAGTGTCGGCTTGAAGAATCCGGTCGCCGAACGGTCCCGAGGTGGAATGCCGCTCCTGCAGCCTCCGCCCACACCCGGCCCAGCCACAGGCGTCGGATTGCTCCGCTGCCGAATCGAATCACGAACCGAAAGGCGCCGAACAACCGCCGGGTGGCGCTACTGGCCACCGAGTTCGATCATTGATCCGTCGACCAACGTGTGGTTCAGAGTCCGCCCCGACGTCGCGATCGTGGATTGGTAGGACGGCGACGCGGACACCGCGGAACCCTAAGTTCCCGCGCAGCGACCAAGCCCGACAGCCCCGCGCCCACCACGAAGACATCGCATTCTTTCTGGGCGGGCACCGGGTCACCGATCCTGCGCAGTGGACGACTCCATATGCTCGGGAGGGAACGTGATTTCCTCGGGCGCGCAGGAACCCTCTGGCCGGAATGGGTACGCCATCTGGGGCAGGTAGGCCGAGGGGTAGTCGGGATGTGCCGCCATGCCGAGGTCGTCGGTCGTGAAGACTCGAGACGCGTCATACGAGTACGTCCGATATAGGTGGTCCCACACGAGGGTGAAGAGTCCGAAGTTCACATCGCCGATGCCGGCCCACTTCAAGTGATGGAACCGGTGTCCCTCGTTGAGCGCCAGGATCGAGCGCAGTGGCCCCACCCGGTAGTCGGCGTTCGAATGCTGGAGCAGAAGCTGGACGGCCACGCAGAACGCCAACGCAGTGGCGACACCGAGTGGCATGCCGAGCAAGAGCAAGGGAGCCACGCCCACCGACGTTTCAAGCGTTTGGTGCAGGGGGTGCTTCATGAAGCCGTTGAACCCGTAGAAGCGCTTCACGCTGTGGTGGACGGCATGGAAGCGCCACAGCACACCGATCTTGTGGCTCGCGAGATGCACGGTGGTGATGCCGAAGTCGGCCACAATGATCGCGCCCAGCAATTGGAGGACGAACGGCCAGCCGTTCGGCCACCAGCCCGCTCCCGGGATGAGGACCGTGAGCACCGGAACCGCAGCGACGCTGACCAAAGCCAGCGATTCGTTGACGAACGCATGCAGGGCGTCGCGCAGCGAGTCGCCCTCCAGATCTCGATTCCACACGTCGTCATACGGGATGAGTCGCTCGGCTGCGAAGGAGAGCCCCACAGCAACGGCCAATAGCGCCAAGAGCCAGATCTTGTGCGTGCCCTGGGTGACGAGCCAGACGGCAAGGCCGTTGATGCCGAGCAGCATGAGGGGGATGTACCCGTAGCGGGTGGCGACTTTGATCATGCGTCGATGGTGGTGGTCGGTGTAGGTAGCGCGCTTGAACTCATCTGCTCTTCCCGTTCCGGCCGTGACTCTTGGCCGAAGAAGTGGGTGACGCATTCGTTGAACTCGTCGGGCGCCTCGATCATCGGCACATGGCCAACGCTGGGTATGAGGTGGACGTTCTCCACGGCACGGTTGGATGCCACCAAGAGGTGCACGTCGTCCAGCGGGCAGATGGTGTCGCGCTCGCCGTGGATCACGAGGATGGGCTGACGCACACCTGCCAGCGCTGGCTGAGGGTCGTACCCGAACCACTTCCGCAAGGTCGGCCACGCCCCCGGTGCTCCGGCGCCATCGAGCATCCCGGTCATATCCTCGATACTGAGGGCGGCCGGACGGAACACGTAGGCCCGCAGTGCGAGCCACCGCGCCGACGACATGGCAAGGATGAGACGGCGCGCCAACCAGGGTGGTCGCAACACGGCAGTGAGAGCCTCCACGAGGAAGGTGGCCACCTGGGGGTTGCGTGACAAGATGCGCCACGGGTGGCGGGACAGTCCGAGCACCGAGGTGACCGGACTGTCACTTAGCACGAGTCGGTCAACCCGGCCGGGGTAGTGGGTCGCCAGTTCGCAGGCCAGCAGCGTTCCCATCGAGTGGCCCACGAGATCGCACTGGGCGATGTCCATGGGATCGAGGAACGCGACGATGTTCGCGAGCTGCTCACCCGGTCCATGTGAGATCGGGTTCTCCGGCTTTCCGAAGCCAGGCAGGTCGAGAGCAATCATCCAATGGGTTGTGGCGAGCGCCGGAATCGTGTGCTGATCCACACCTTCCACGACGACGCGAAGCCGTGGATCAGCACGCACGTGCGCTCGCCGTCGCCTGCCTCGACGTAGGCGATGCGTCGCCCGTTGACTTCCAGGTCACGGCACTGGAGAGGTGGCTCACCCATGGCTGGTCTTGAGCTCGGAGTAGATCTTGCTCAGGGCCGCGGTCAGCCCACCGGTGTCCTCGAGCATCGCCATGTGGCCGGTGTCGAGCACGTGCTGGTCAGCCAGGCGCGGCCCGAACGACTCCAGATCCACGCGGGGCGCGATGCGGTCGGCTGCGCCATTGATCGCGTAGAGCGGGGGGAAGGCAGAAGCATCGATGTCGTCCCAGGCGCCAAGTCGGCCGAGGGCTCGGGCGGTGGGTAGAGCGCCAGGGGCTCCGGCACCGCTCATCAACATCAGGGCGGTGTCCGGGTCTAGCGTCGCGGGAAACTGCACGAACGGCCACAGTGTCAGGGCTCGACCGAGGCGGGACTTGGCAAGTACCTTCGTGAGGGCCTGAGGAAGGCGCGTGGCGACCGAGATCAGTTCGATCACCGTGGTGAAGGCGGTCATGGGGGCGACTCGCCAGGGTCGAAGGCGCCCTCCGAGGGTCGCCGTGAAGTTCTGGACCGTGCCGCACAGCAGTACGACTCCATGCACTCGCCCGGCGTCGGCCGCGGCATAGCGCAGGCCAATGGGGCCCCCCATGGAATGGCCGACGAAGAGCACCTCACCGACCTGTGCATGGTCGAGGACGGCGTTGACCGAGTCGACGAGGTCGTTGATGGTGACGGCACCGCGAATCGGGGTGCTGGTCCCGAACCCCGGCAGATCGAGTGCGATCACTCGCGAGGAGGTCCACTGCTCCATCAGAGCCGCGAAGTGCTCGCGGCTTCCGCCCAACCCATGAACGAGCACAAGAACGAGTCCACCGGTGTCGCCAGCGTGAGGTTGATCGCTGTATTCGACCCAGCCGTCACGCCACGGTGCTCGGTGATGGATGGCGATATTCATATCTACGAGTGTGGTCAGCCAGGACCGTGGCTGGCTTGAACGTTGCACGTATACGACGGCGTCAGTGGGAGTGAGCTTCCCCTGTGGTGGCCGTGACCCAGGCGGTGTTGAACAACACCATCATGCCCAAGGGCCGACTCGCCGGTGACGTCGACTCCAACCCTCAATTGGAGTTCAATGGCGCCTTCACGGCCAAGAATCTGGGTGCCTTGGTGCCGGCGGACATGAAAACTGCCCGCTGGCGGACATGAAAATGCCCATTCGCGGCCAATAGTCAGCATCTAGGCGTAAGTCAGCGGCGGCTGCAAAGAGCTGTCGGTGCTTGGTCCGCAGGAGGCTGTCCGAGGCTAGGTCGGCGTACACATGCCGCCTGCCGTTCGGACTGCCGGTTTTGCACTGCCACCACTTCGCCTACTTCCACGACACGTTGAAGCGCTCGGCCGCTCGGGCCGGCGGCCAGCCGCGATCGACGAAGAGACGCGCCCGCCGCAGGCGGTGGCACGGAGTAAGCGCAGCGTTTGCGTGGGACACGCATGCCGCCTAAGTGCGGACCGAGGCGCAGCGATACCGCCGCCGATCCGGATTGAGGAACGCAGGCTTGACGACCCATCGCTGCCAATGCAACCATACAGACAGTATGTATTGATAGGAGTTATGATGACCAAGACAGTTCAATCACCCGACAAGCGATCGGCGACTGTGCCCGATGCAGAGCGATTCGCGGCGGATGCGGAGCGCATGACCAACGGCGTGCTGCTCGATGAGTGGCTGATGATCTACCGCGATGACGCGGTGGCGGAATGGATAGCTGATGGCGTCATCCAGCGGCATGTGGGGATCGATGAGATCAGCCGAGCGGCGCGGGTGCTGGCGGGAGTCTGGCGTGACGAGAATCTGCGGGTAACCAAGACCGTGGAGGCCGTCACCTCCGACACCATCGTGTTGACGTGGAATGGCGGCTTTCGAGACGGAAACAAGCAGTTCGGCACCGAGTTCTGGACGTTCGCCGACGACGGCAAGGTGATCAACCACCGGATGTACGCGTACCTGGACCTGCGGCCGCAGAACTCGCTCAAGAGCTACATCCGCCTGCTTGTCACGTCTCCGCGGGTGGCGCTCAGTTTCACGCGCCATCGGGGTCTCACAAAGGGCCGAGGAGGCGCGGCATGAACCGATTCTCCGCGGTGGGCGTGGCCTACTACGCGGGCCTGGGCGTCATCGCGCTCGTGCGCCCTTCTGTGCCGCCCGGGATGTTCGGAGGACGAGCCGACACGACGGACGCTCAAGTGGAGGTCCGGGCCGTATACGGCGGTCTTCCCTTGGCATTCGCGGGTCTCCTGGCGGCATCACCGGCAGCTGCCCCCGCCGTAGCAGTTGCGACCGCAGGCATGGCCGTCGTCCGGGCCGGTGGCTGGCTGGCCGAAGGTCGAAGAGTGACCAGCATCACCAAGCTGGCGCTCGCGGCCGAGGTCGCTGTCGCGGCCGCAATAGCCGCAGGAATGCGCGGCACCACGGCCCGAGCCGGCGGGTGACTGCGGTGACCACGTTCTCGGAGCGCCCCAGCGGCGTGGCGCTGCGTGCGGTCGCCACGTGCTTGCTCACCGTCCTCGGTGCGTACTTCGTCATTCAGGGCGCCCTGATGACGATCGCGCCGCCGTGGTTCTTCGAATACGTCGGCCCGTACGGCGAAGCGAACAGCCACTACATCAGGGACAACGGCGCGATGTCGCTGGCGATCGGCATCGGCGCCCTGTTGACCATCGTTCGTCCGCAGGCCCGTCAGTTGATGCTGATCGTCATCACCGTGCAGTTCTGGCTCCACACCGTGAGCCACCTCATCGATGTGGGAAACGCCGAGCCGTACCTCTATGGACCGGTCGAGCTGGTCCTGCTCGTCCTGACAGCGATCGCCCTCGCGGCGGTCAGTGCGCTGTATCCGCGCAGCTTCCAACCGAGCAACGCAAGCATTGAGCAAGGAGTGTGACCGTGATGAGGGAGAACTGTGATGTCGTGGTCGTCGGCGCCGGCATCTCGGGCCTGGTGGCAGCCAAGCGGCTGACCGACTCCGGCCTCGACGCCGTCGTCCTTGAGGCCAGAGACAGGGTGGGCGGCCGAACGCTGAACCACGTCCTGGCGACCGGGGATGTCGTTGAGCTAGGCGGGCAGTGGATCGGCCCCGGCCAAGACCACATCCACGCCTTGGTGCAGGAGCTGGGTCTGGAGACCTTCCCGACCTACGACTCCGGACAACGCATCCTCGAAACACCGGAGCGTCTGAGCAAGTACCGGGGCCTGATCCCGCACGTGAGCCCCGCCGCGTTGGTCGACGTCGGACTGGCTCAACGGCGCCTGACCAAAATGTCGCGTGAAGTATCGCCGCACGCACCCTGGGACTCACCGCGCGCCGAGGAGTGGGACTCGCAAACGGTGTGGTCATGGATGCAGGCCACCATGCGTACAGCACGCGGCCGGGAGCTGCTGCAGCTCGCCATTCGGGTCGTGTATGCCTTCGAGCCGGCAGACACCTCGTTGTTGCACCTGCTCACGCTCATCCACGCCGCGGGAAGCCTGGAGATCGCTGCGCGGACCAGCGGGGGTGCCCAACAGGACCGGATCGTCGGCGGTTCGCAGCGCGTCTCGCAGCTGCTCGCCGACGGCCTCGGCGGTCGGATACGACTCCAATCGCCCGTGCGCCGCATCGAGCACCGGCACGACACCGTCACCGTCTTCACCGACACCGACGAGTTCCATGCCCGCTCGGTGATCGTGGCGTTGCCGCCAACGCTGACCGGACGCATCGAGTTCGACCCGCCGCTTCCGGGCATCCGAGACCAACTGACCCAGCGGATGCCGCAAGGCACCGCGCTCAAGTGCATGGCCGTCTATGACCGCCCCTGGTGGCGCGAACAGGGGCTCAGCGGGCAGACCGTCAGCCTGGTCGGACCCGTGAGCGCAACGTTCGACAACTCGCCGCCCACCACGACCCGAAGTGACGGTCCCGGCGTACTGCTGGGATTCGTCGAGGCTCGCCATGCCCGCATGCTCGGACAACTGTCCGAACACGAACGTCGGCACGCCGTCATCACCTGCTTCGAGCGCGTGCTCGGTGATCAGGCCGGTGGCTTCACCGCCTACGTCGAGAGCGACTGGACCGAGGACCCGTGGACGCGAGGCTGCTACATGGGCTACCTCACACCGGGTGGCCTCACCTCCCACGGCCCATCGCTGCGCCGGCCGATCGGCAGAATCCACTGGGCGGGCGCCGAGACGGCAACCCGCTGGATCGGATTCATGGACGGCGCCGTGAGTGCCGGCGAACGCGCGGCCAACGACGTTCGCCGCTGCCTCCAGCGGGAAGACCTCAAGGCAGAGGCGGTCTCATGATCGTCCACGGCGCTGTGATCTTGCTGATTGGTCTCGTGGCCGGCCTGCCTTACGGGCAGTCGATCCGCACCGGTGTCTCAGAACCTCGCCAACGAGCCTGGTCCGCCGCGCACACCGGCCTGACCGGCACCGGGGTCATGCTCATCGCCCTCGGCGCTGTAGCGCGTGGTTGGGGCATGGACGGGCAACTTGGTCATGCCACCACCTTGAGCCTGATCGCCTCTGGATACGGCTTCGTCTTCGCAATGGTCCTCGCCGCGTGCACGGGAAAACGAGGCCTGACCGCGGCCATGCCGATCGCGAACCTCGCTGTCGCAGCCGGTTACGTGTTCAGCGTGACGACCGTCCTCATCGGTGCTGGCGGATTCCTCGTTCTAGCCTGGGAGAACACGTGACCATCGTCACCGAGTACGGCATCGTGCCCACGCTGCTGCTGGTGGGCGTTGCCTTGATCAACCTGGCGCCCGGTGCGGCATGCTTTCTGCCTGCGCCACGCTTGGCCTCTGCTTACGGACTCTCTGACCTGTCACAAGCTGACCGCGACCTGGTGTCGCTGCTCCGGCATCGGGCCGTGATGCTCGGCATCGTCGGCGGCGTCCTGCTGGCCGCGGTCGTGCTCGGCGCCGAACTGCTGCTGCCCATGGCGGCCGCTGCGGTGAGCATGATCAGCTTCGTGCTGTTGGTGTTGCCGATATCCGATCTGCATGTTCGATTGCGTCGGGTGGCTGCGGTCGACCTCGTGGGAATCTTCATGCTGGGCGTCGCCGTGATCATGATGGCCTTCGCCGGTGGTTGATGTTGCCGGTCGCTCGGGCGCTAGAGTCCTCGTGGAGGTTTCGTGACTGAGATGGCCCAGGAAGACCGACGTGCTCGACGCAGCGCAGAGACACGGCGGGCGCTTGTTGCAGCCGCTCGGAACCTGTTCGTCGAGCGCGGCTATACGGCTGTCTCCACCGGCGACATCGCCGATGCTGCGGGAGTGACCCGCAACTCGATCTACTACCACTTCCCCAACAAGGAGTCGATCTTCCGCGCAGTTTACGAGGACGTCGAGGCCGAGCTTGCGAGTCGTGTGATTCCCGCAGCGCTTGCGGAACCAACCGCTCAGCGTCAGATCGAGGTGGCCTGCAAGGTGTTCCTCGACGGGTGCCTCGACCCGGCGGTAGCACGCGTGAGCGTCCTGGAGGCTCCCGGCGTCCTCGGCTTCGAGCAGATGCGCGAGATCGACAACGACAACTACCTCGGTGTCCTCCGCCAAGGCATCCGAGCCGCCATCGCATCCGGCGAAGTCGTAGCGCTGCCCGCCGACACACTCGCATCGATGCTGATCGGCGCACTCGACGAGGCGGCCCTCCTGATCGCCACCGCGACGGACCGCGACCAAGCACGTAAGGACGCCGGCAACGTGGCGCGCGCGCTCATCAACGGCTTGTTCACTGCCTGAGCTCAATAGCCAGCCAGCCGACAAGGGCGTGTCTGACAGTTGTTTCAGGTGTAGCGCCTGAAACTTGAGGGATGTCGCGGTTCCAGTTGCTTTCGGATGTTCAGTGGTCGTTGATCGAGGATCTGTTGCCGGCGCGGACGGGCAAGAAGGGCAGGCCTTTTCGCGATGCGCACGCCGCCGGCGCCTGGGATGTCGTGCTGGCGCGGTTGCTAGCCGCCGCCGAGGAGGCCGGGATCATCGACTGGGCCGTAACGGTGGACTCCACCATCGCCTGCGTCCGTCAGCACGCCACGAACAGCACCCGTGACACACAGGGGGGCTGTGCCGAATTACACGAATCTGCGCATCGAGCTGCCTGACCATGGCTTTGGCCGTTCCCGTGGCGGTTTGACCAGCAAGATTCATCACCTCGTCGACGGCCGCGGGCGGCCCTTGGTGGTGCTCCTCGGCGCCGGAGTCGCCGAGGCCAAAGAAGTGCTTAGCTCTCCGGCTCTACCAAGGCGCGGATCGTTGACCCCCGCCTGCCGGGTGATCAGGCGCCTGCCAGAGTTCTGAGCCAAGCGCTGTGTGGTGTCGCCGACCGTGTTTCCCCGCGGCCGCCGTCCGGGCGCGGTCATGCGATGCGCTCGGTGCGATGCTCGGTCGCCCACGATTGAGCGATGTGGGTGGTCAACTCGACGGCGTGCTGCACGGTGGTCCAGTTGACGTTGGCGACGGTGTCAGATGGACGGTGCAGGTTGCTGATCCAGCCGTCCTCAACAGACAGTAGCGATATCGTCGGTAGCCCTGCCACAGTCATGACGGCGGGGAACGGGCCGTTCGCACGATGGCTGCGCTCCACGAGGCCGCCACCACTGCGGTCCGTAGCGGCTGTGCCCGAGGGCAAACACCGTCACATCTCAGACCGGCACCACCAGATCCAACCCCTTTTAGCGGGAACACTCACGACTCGAACCGTTCCCGCCAAGGGAAAGTCCAGCCACATCACCTAATCGGGAACATCGATACACACCTGAACCCGACCCCAGATAAACCGTATCGACAGCTGCCCCGTTACCCTCCTCGTCCCAGACGCTGAACTGCTTGTCAATGAGGTTCTCATCGGCTACATCGTCGATCCTGGGGTACAAGGGAAGTCCCCAGCGCTGCCACACGAATTTCTCGATGGCCTCGCGGACATTCTCGGTCAGGAGGTTGAGCTTCACGATGTGTCGCTCCGATGCTGTGTCGGCGACCAGGGCGCCTCGGCGAGGACCTTGCACCGAAATGTAGGAACCCGGTGCGAAATAGGCAGTTTCGGTGATGGTGTGGGAGTCTGATCGCGCGGTGGCCTGCAACTCGTCGCCGACTGGCCGCGTGAGGACAGCTTTGAGCCGCCCGTCGGGTAGGAATTCCACACGGGTGAAGCGTGCGCGGCTGCCGTCGGCGAAACACACTAGAGCGTCATCGAAAGTCGTTGGCTCCGTGGATGTATGACTGGAATCGACGTTGTCCGTCAATGTTCCCCCTCTTAATTGGTGAGCACGATCAAATGGCGTTCAAGGATGGCGGTAGGGCGATCTCGGCCGCGTCTACGACGGTGGAGACGGCGATGCGCATGTCATCGAGGGTGACGGTGCGGATCGCGTCGAGGTCGGCGGTGGCCAGGTCGATACTGCTGTCTTCGATGAGGCGGTGCTTCATTTTTCCCGTGGCTCTGTCCAGCACATTGCGCACGAACCGGCCGTTGTTGGCGATGTCGGCCAGTGTGAATCCTGCGGTGTCGGGGTCTCCGAAGCCCCCCTCAGATGCGGGAGTGGCGCACAGCCACGCCGCGATACGCGCGAAGTGCTCGCGGGCGTCCTCGGCGAGCGTCACTTTGGATGAACGTGCGAATACGTCGGCGATCTCCACAAGCTCTGTGGGACTGTAGGAGTCGAATTCCAGTCGGTGCGGGAAGCGGCCGCGCAGTCCAGGATTGGCGGACATCATGTACTTCATCGGCTGGGCGTAGCCGGCCAGGAAGATGATGGTGTCTCGTCGGTGGTCTTCGGCGAAGGTCATGATCGTGTCCAGTGCAATTCGGCCGAAGTCACGCTCGAGGTCCTCTTTGAACAGGGTGGGTGCCTCGTCGATGAACAGTGCTCGGCCGAGTGCCTCGTTGAGAACCTTGGAGGTCTTTTCTTCGGTGGCGCCGATGTGTGCCCCGACCAGATCTTGACGTTTCACCTCGATGAACCCGGGGTCGTCGAGGATTCCCAGCCCGAAGTACATCCGGCACATGATGCGCGCGATGGATGTCTTGGCGGTCCCGGGCGGGCCGGTCAGGACCGTATGCAGCGATCCCTGGCTGTCGCTGGTGTCGATGCCGCGCTGGGCGAGAATCTGGTCGTAGCGCTGTATGTTTCGCAGTTCGAGCACGTGGGCTTTGACGTTGCGCAACCCGACGAGGTTCATCAGATCGGCCTCAGCCTCAGCCAGGATGGTTTCAGCGGCCTGCTGTTGTTGTTTGCGTTTCAGGTCCGCTTGGCTGGGGCCGGAGTCCGGATTCCAACGATCCACGCGCGCGGCAATTGCCTCGGCGGTGGTGACGATGGGTCCGTAGGTTTGGTCACGCAGTGCTTGCTGTGCACCCGGCAGGAGCTGGCCGTCCACGCGGGCAGACTGGAGATGGGTTCGTGCGGCGGGTTCGTCGTTGAGGCTGCGGTGGCACAATCCCTGGTAGAAGTGGGCGTCAGCGATGATGGCAGGCACGCTGGGGTCGGCACCGCCGTCGGTCAGTGGCGCCAGCAGGGCCAGTGCCGATTCAAATTGGCCGAGGCTTGTGTGTGCGATGCCGGCGAGCAGCGCAATGGCGTCATCGAGGACGCTGGGTCGCTCGTTGTGGGTCCGTGAACTCCAGGCCACTACATCGGTCCACCGGCGGGTGACGAAATGCAGTGTGGTGCCTACAAAGGTGTGCACCACTGTCTGGCGGGGTTCAACTGATAGGTCGATGTCGTCGAGTGTCTTCTCAGCGGAGTCGTATTCACCAGCGGAGATCAACGCCACGGCGTGGGCCAATGCCAGCCCGACCGGCGTCGTCGGATACAAGTCGAGGTAGCCAGCGGGTGCGGGCACCACCGGGCACAGCGCCCTGTCGTCCAGCCCAATCCGCCTGGTCTCGCGGTGCAGCGTGGAGCTGGTGTGCAGCGCCGTGCGCAGCGTTGAGACTGACACGTCGCCTGCCGCAGCGCGTCCCACCCATGCGTCGCACATGCCCGGATCGGCTTCGGTAGCGCGCTCGAACGCGCGCAACGCTGTCGCGGGATCAGGCTGTCCGCCGTCCCCTAGCAGGCCCAGAGCTGCGATTCCCTGATCCAGGTAATCGCGGGCGTATTCCGATGCGTTCACTTCTGGTCACCTTTGCGCTTCGCTGGAGTGTTGGTGCCTGGTGGCCGGCGCAGCGTCCCCAATTCTAGGGCCGCTCCGTTAGCGCTGGACTCGTCAGTTCGGTGCCGCTCGATCGGCGGGGCTTCGACGCCGGTGGGTACAACGTCGCGGGCACCGGACCGATCCCCGTCATGTCGCGAACGTCGCGCCGCTGACTGCCGCGATCCGAAGGTCTCGTGCTCACCCGCGGGCTGCGAGGTGCCTTCGGTTGGGTGATGGCGGTCGGGATCGCGCCGGTCGGGTCCCGAGGATGCCTGCGGACGTTCGGGCGCCGGACCTGACGACGACGCCGGTTTGCGTTCCTGCTTGTTCTCTTTGTGCTTGCGGACCGCATGCACCGTCGCGCCGACAGCGGCTGCTGGAAGTGCCACCTCCGGGGCTAGGACCTTGGTAGCCGTACCGGCCGCGGCCCGCGTGCCTGTTGCGGCGGCGGCGGACTCCGCTGCGCCGGCCCCGCTCGCAGCTCCCTGGACTGCTGTGCGGGGAAGTAACCGCTCGCTGACCCACTTTCTGCTCACCCGGGTGTTAGGCCGCGGCTTGAATGTGTCGAATCCTGGCGCTGAAGACGCGGATTCGCTGGCGGCTGCCTCGCTCGCGTCGCCGTCCTCGCCGCCTTGGCGGCCGAAGCGCTTGCGTGCCTTGCCGAACATTCCGCGTGCCTCGTCGACGCCGTCGCGAGCCTTGTTGTAGTGGTCCCGCGATCTGTCGGCTAGTCCACCGGCGGCGCCGCGAATGGTGTGGCCGATCGTGCCGATGCCGTCGGTATGGAACTGTTTTTCGATGAAGCGGAACAGCACGAGCGCTACGACGGCCGCCAGCATGACGATCAACATTCGCGGCATCACGCTGATGGTGCCCGTGCCCAGCGTAGTGGTGGTCAGCGCGAAGCCCAACCACACCATCACGATTCCGAGAAACGCGGTATAGACGGCGAGCTCGACAGCGTGCAGGAGGAGCTGCCAGGCGCTGTGCTTGGCGTAGGCCATGGCTCGGTCTGCGAGTCCACTCATCCCGACCATGAACGCGGGCCCGACAACAGTGCCGAAGTAGGTGGCCTTCAACCCCACCAGGAAGTTGGTGATTGAGACGTACCAGAGGAATATCGACAGGCCCAGGCCGGCGCAGCAGAACAGGAGCGCTGGAACGAAGTCTCCCCCGCCCAGCTGCTGAGCATGTGCCAATGCCTGCGGGGCGCCGCATCCACCCTGGTTGATGCCGCGCATGGCCCATGCTGGTCCAGGGCCAGCGCCGTTGGCTGACATCACCGCACGAGACCAGGCGTCGGCGCATCCTCCGATGTCGTCGATGACCATGCCAAAGTTGACGACCTGCACGGGATGGCGGACTCCGGAGGTAATCAGTTCACCGATCAGGGCATTCTGTTGTGCGTCGAGGGATTGGCCTGGGGCATATGGGTGCCCACGGGTCGCTTGGGCGATCGCGAAACCGGTTTCGCGGCCCATCGCGAGAAGGCCGTGCTCGCTGTAGAGTTCGCCGATCGGGTCGGCGAACACAGTGAGCAGCAGGACGGTGAACAGGGCGCCGGTGCCGATCAAGGCCCAACCCCGGCCTGCTCGTCCCCGCAGAATGTGAAGGCCGCCGATCACCACGCACAATGTCACCGTGATGGGTCCCAGGTAGAGCTGATTGGCCACGGTGGTAACGGCGTTGTAGACGGGCCGTGCGATAGAGGCGATCAGCACCAGCCACTTGGTGGACAGTGCAAAACGCAGCAGCCACAAGCTGGTTCCCACCATGAAGATGTAGATGCCGACAGTGCTGGTGATCCACCACGCCGCGGTGGAGTGGGTCAGCCCGGTTTGGAGGACCTCGGCAGTCCACTT
The DNA here is from genome assembly GCF_019739075.1 of Mycobacterium farcinogenes. Taxonomy (NCBI): domain Bacteria; kingdom Bacillati; phylum Actinomycetota; class Actinomycetes; order Mycobacteriales; family Mycobacteriaceae; genus Mycobacterium; species Mycobacterium farcinogenes. Next base: position 33,817 of record NZ_CP081674.1, read on the forward strand.
CATCCAGCTGACCGGATCCAGCAGTGAAATTTCCTGACCGTTATTGAGAGCGGCTTCGGGTGTGCTGACCATGGACACGAAGTAGGCGGCGATCGGCACGCCGTAGCTGTCTCGAATACCCGTCCAGCCCAGAGCTGCCGCCCCGGCTGAGGCGGTCGCAGCTGGAGCGTTGACGACCGACCACAGCGCCAGGGTGTGCACGATGGTGATGACGGTCGCGATGCGTCGGGCTTTGGGATTGCTGGCCCACCAGTAGGCCAGCCGATCGGTGCGGGGCGCCGTGGTCATGCTGCCGCCTCATCGTTGTCAACGTCCACAAGAGGTGTGCTGTCGAAGTCGGCGGCCAGTTCGGCAAGGGGTGCGCCGAAGAATTTCGCGCGGGCGAACCGGCGGAACTCGTCGACGATGAACCCTTCTCCGCGGCGGTGAGGGTCGACGTAGCCGATCTCGTCGTCGTCACCGGTCAGACTGGTGTTTGCCGGGCTGGTGTCCTCGGTGTAGGACTGCAGCACATCCGGGTACTGGGTGGGGTCGATACCGGCCCATGCCAGCGTCTGCTCGGCCAGGTCGGGATCAGTGAGGCGAAACAGCCATTTCTGGGTGATGAACTTGTCGCCCATGCGTGCCAGATGGCGGAAGTCCTGAGTGATCAGGGTAATGCCGGTCGCATGCTTGCGGCCTTGCGTTGTGATGCGTTGTGCGGCACGGGCGCCGGGTGGGTAGGCGAGCAGTTCGGCGCACTCTTCGAAAATCATGCTGCCGTACACGTCGCGTCGCTGGAAGAGTTGGTGTTGTTCGAGGTCGACGATGAGGCCGTACATCGCCATGCCGGCGACCTGTCGGGTGGTCAGGTCTAACCCTGCCCCGCCCTTCATGGCCGATTGAATCTCGTCGGCGTTCGGCAGCGCGAGGTTGCGGGTGAGCCAGATCGTCACCTGAGAGTCGCCAGTCAAATACGGCTGGCGTGTCGGATCAAATAGCGCCTGGGTGTAGTACGAGGAGGCTGCGGCTTCCAGCAGGATCAGTAATTCGTTGTCATGCGGATTGGGTTGTCTGCGTAGGTATTCGATGAGGTCGCGCATGCGTCGGATGCCGTTGGCTTCCCGGTTGTCTGGGCGCAGGGCCACCTCGAACTCGGCGCGCAGCCGACTGCGAGCGTCGACTCCGATCATGGGCAGAACATGATCGGCGGCTCGTGACCCTGCCTCTTCATAGGGGAAGATGATCAGCGGGTCGAGCGACATGTCCGATTTGGTTGGATCAATCACGCGGACGACATCGTCGCCAGCGCCGCGAAACGCTTTGGCCCATTCCCCGTGTACCCCAGGGTCGAAGATGCGCAGCTGTGCCCGTCGGATCATCAGCTCGAAGGCAGATAGCTTGGTTCGATTGGACTTTCCGGATCCGGGCTCCCCCACGACGCCGAGCCCGGTGTTGTGATCCCTGCGCGCGCATCCCTCCGGATCGTGCAGGATGATGCTCTGGCGGGATGTGTTCTGGTTCAGTGCGAGTGGACTTCCGGTCGAGTTACCGCAGGCATCGCTGACAAATGGCAGAAACCTCGACCAGCGGTGCGCGGTTGTGGGATTGCGGAACTGGTCGATCGGGCTGGAGATTTCGCTGCCGGGGTTGAACGATTTCCACAGAACACGGTGCGAACCGCGCCGCCGGCTAAAGGCGATCGACACCGAGTCGAGCTCTTGGCGAAGCTGCTTGACCGCATCCTCGACGACATCGAGCGATTCAGCACCGATCGCGATGATCGTTGAGCTGTCAACTTCACGCTCAGTCGGATTGCCGTTGAGCTCACCCGAATAATCCATCGTGCTGTCGAGCTTTTCTTTGAGTTTCTCGTCATCGGCCTCGTCGCGTCGTGCCGCACGCTGACGTCGCTGATCGCGAATGTTCTTGGCGTTGCGCCGGTTAGCGGTAAGCGCTTGATCGGGCTTGGCCACATTGACGTGCTGTAGCCAGTCGATGACAGCAGGCGTCTCGACGTTGTCAAGAGCCCGAAGATAGGCTGCACGAGGAAACCGCAGGCCGTACCTGGGGAACGATTCGACAGACAGCAGCGCCTGATAGCTGACCGGTCCGATCAAATTCTGGTTCTCGTCGAGCTCCTGCACCCGCAGGACCGACCGGCGACTGGGCCACCAGCGCCGCAACCGTTCTCGGCTTGCGCTCTCATCGAAATCCCAACGGCCAAACATGAAGCCGGCCAACTCATCCGGGCCCGATCTGGCATCCGGCAGTGGCTCTGTAAACACACCGCGCAGTGTGTTGTGACGGTGATGCCACAGAATCTGGGACGGGGTAGCCGCGGTGAAGTGGAACTCGTCAGGCAGCGCCGAGACGATCTCGCTAGCCAGCGCCGCGTAGCCGTGAACCGACTCCTCAGAGTCCGGGTCACGGCCAATGAGCCAGGTGGCGAGCTTTTGGACCTTGCCGACGGCGGTACGGCCAAGCCGGCCCGCGTCGACCGGCATGGTCATCCAGAACAAGCGATCCTGCGGCCCGATCCCCTCGCCCGTCTGTAGAGGATCAGCGACGATCGGTGTCCATGCTTCGCGCGAATACACCGCCCACGACGACTGCTCGCCATGACGTCCAACAACCTTGTCGAGGATCGCTGCCTGGTCGGCGTCAGCGACCAATCCATACAGCAGGCTGCCCGAGGCCAGGTTACGGCCCAAATTGCGGTGCGAGGTCGCTGCGCGCTCGAAGCTCGGCATCGGACGCAGCGTCGTGGCCAACCCGTGCACGAGGTAGTCGGCGTATACACCCGAGTTCGTGAACCGCAGGTTGCCGACAACCCTCGTCGGTGGATCCAGGGTGGGATCAACGCGAACCACTGTGTCTCCTCGTTGATGGACTCGGACGTACTGACCGGCCTCTCGGTGACCGTTTCGAGGCCTCCCGCGTGCGCACCGACGTCGCTACCGGCCGACACAGCACCGCATTGACGAAGAACTGTGTGCGGGTCAGCAAATCGGGACGCGCCTTGGGCAGAAGAAACCGCAAGGTGACTACTAAGAGAAACGTGCTCAGTGAAGTGATACCGAGAACCATCAACAGATGGGGCGACTGCTGGTTGTGACGTACCCACAACAGCGTTGGCGTCATGATGATGGCGATGACGGCAAGCTCAGGCCAGCGGTACGGACCGCCCGGGAGCTGGTTGCCTTGCGAGGACTCCCCCGCCCAGATGGGAACGTCTCGGATACCGGTGTAGATGCGTGCGTTGTCGCCCGAACTCGGGGCTGTTGGCTTGGTCATTATCCGGCGTAGATGCTGGGAGTGTAGCCAGTCCGGTCACGGACCTCCTGCACACCCATGTCGCGGAATGCGACTGCGTTGTAGATCAATACCGAGAACAGGATCCCGCCGAAGAACGTGGCGATACCGGCGCCGATACCGACCTTCCATGAGGTTCTGAGCCCGATAATGATGCCCAGGGCCATGGCCCCGAGCCCGCCCAGAATCACCACGTAGCTGAACATCTCTTGGCCGAGTCCTATGATCCCGCCTGCGGCCTGAACGTTGGCGTCCATCGTGACTAATCTCCTTTTTCTTTTGCTGATCTGGGTTGCGACGTTTCTGGGATGACGACCCGTTGGCCGAGGAATGCGACGAGGACCAGCTGCGCGCAGACCATGGCCACCAGTAGCGATCGATCCAAATTTGGCCGTGCTTCAACTGCCCGGAGCGTCTCGCCGGCCACCGACCCGATCATGTTCATGGGGTGCAGGCCTCCTCTACTTGCCGGTGCCGTTGGCGCTGGGCGTCGGTGGCTCGGGGTCGGACTCGGCCAGCGCAGGGACCGCATCCAGTGCCGCGACAAACCAGCTCCCGCCGGTCGCGCGAATGGTGAGCGGATAGGACAGGTCATAGGGGGTGTAATCGGCGGACCGCGCCGACACAGTCACCCGCACAGACAATGTGGTGTTATCCGGTGCATCGTCTGGCGGATTGGTGATCGCCTGCACGCCGGTAACAGTGGCGCTGGCGTAAGGATTCTTGACAGGTCTCAGGCGGGAGTCGGTTGTGATGTAGCGATCGAGACTTCCGGTGGGCCGGCATGGCACCTGCGTCCCTTCGCCGGTTCCACCGACGCAGGGATTATTCGATAGATAGGCGCCGATGAATCCGGCCAGCATCACAGCTAGCGGATGTGTGGAGGGAATGTTGACCGGATAGCCCAATTCGACATCGACTCCGGCGGGAGGCTCGTCAACGTAGGCCAGATTGTCCAGGGCGCGTACGGCATCCCCGCCATACACTCCGACGGGGATCTGGTAATACAGCCGGACCGGTGAGGCGCTCGGATATGCCTGAGTCGTCACCCCGACCAACACGCCGTAAGTCCGCAGATTAGCGCGATCGGGCCCGTGACGCCGAGCGTATGCCGACGGATTGCTGACCATCATGGATGGTGTTGAGGGCACCGTCAGTTTGGCTGCGTTGGGAAAGCACCGCGACAAGTCGGTACCTTGGGCGCTAGCAGCGGTGAGATACGTTGTCACGCAGTCAATCGCGAACGATTTCACCAAGTCCGAGGAATTGATCGTCTTATCAGCAATCTCGGCGATCGGCGGTGGCGGATCAGGAAGCACCCAGCCCAGTACGGTGTTGGCCCCGCTAATTGACGACGTCACTATCAGAACGCCCAGAATGATGCGGCCTGCGCCGCGCGTGCCGACGTTCAGCCGCCGCTTCCAGACCTTGTTGAGTTTCGGCATGGCAGTTCACTTCACCTCGTGCCCAATGATTTTGATGCTGCTGATGGCGAACTTGCCGTCGCTGGGATGTGGTCGGTCGTCTCCGTTTCCAAACACAGGATCGGTCGTAGCGGGCAGCCCCGGGCCACCGAAAATCGGCGCGAATATGTCGTTGCCCGGTCCAGCGGCGGCTGGTGTGGTTGGCGGTGCCACCAGCGGAGGACGGTTCGTCTCTTGGATCAGGACGGTCACCACCGACGCCAGCGGACGCGGTACCGGCATTACCGCCTCACCGTGTGCGTTGCCGGTGTCTTGCGGCTTGAGTGTGTTGGCAGTGTCGTTGAACAGCCATTGCAGACGCTTGACCACCCGGTACTGCGGCCAAGGGTCAGCCTGGTCAGGAGCATTGGATTTGCTCACCGCACCCGGAACGATCGAGACTGCCGTGATCACCGCAGGCCGATCCAAGGTCAGCGTCAGCATCTCACCAGGCACCGCACTGGCGCACACCCAGGGAGCGTTCGAATGCGGATCGGCAAGCAGCTGCGCCGACGTGGAGCCCGGCAGCTTGTCACACGGCGACGTAGCGGTGAACCGCAACGGGCCATCGACAGCGGCGGGAGCCGCCGACGGCGGTGGTGGCGGCGCGGCCGGCTTAGCGACTGCGCTGGGCGGCGCCGGTGGTGGCGGAGGGTCCTCGCGAGAGAACACCGAGCTGGCCACCAGGGTCACAATCGTGGCGACGACCGCGGCCGCACCGAAACCTCCGGCCACCCAGGGATTGAACCGGCGGCCCTCGGAGCCTGATTCGTCCTCATCGGCCTCGGGGTCTGCGTCGGCGCGCTCGACCTCGATGCCACTGTGATCTGATTCGACATCTCGCCCAGCCGCCTCAACCGACTCGTCTGGCCCCTCGATCAACTGCTGGTCATCGTCATCACCGGACCATTCGTCACCAGCGACGCCGTCGTACTCGCCGTCATCCAGGTCGGCGAAGTCGTGGTCGGCCTCGGTGGGCTGGCCCATGCTTTCGCGAATCTTGGTGATCCACGCCGCCTCCGCGCGAGGCAATTCAGATTGGCTCACCGACGCACCTGCCCATGGTGTGCGAGCACCATGCGGTCCTCGTTGGAGAAAATCTCAGTGGCGGGCTTGCCCCACGCCAGTGATCCAGCCGACGTCAGGGAGCGAAGACCCCGTTCATCGCCGATCACAAGCGGCACCTCAACGGAGGCCGACTGCGCAGGCCGCGACGCGACCACGGCTGCCGACGGTGTCGGAAACAGATGAGAGGGCGCAACTGACTGCTCGGTACGCGCCGTCGCACGATGCCATCGCCACCAGCGCAAAGCCACGATCACAACGGCTGCCGCTACCAGGACCGGCCAAAACCGCAGCACGAGATCCACCACGACGAGCACCGCGACGGCGGCCATTGCGCAACCCATCGCCACCAGTGACAACAGCATCTTCATCGTCGACTCCTCGCTCCCCACTCCTCGGATAGTCAGCTTTGCACGCAACCGTAGTCAGCTGTAGTCGATTATGTCGACAACTGTGGACGACTTTGGTTGATTATGGTTAGTTTTGGGCGGTGGACAAACCCGAGAATCTCGCCGACCCAGCGCCCCCGTCTGGCCCCGCCCGCCTCGATTTCTTCGTGCGCAGACGGTCCGCTCAGATGCGCATCAGCCCTCGTGAGCTGGCGCGCCGCGGCGGCCCCAACCGGACAACCCTGCACAAGGCAATAAATGGAACAGGCCGACTGCGGGAATCAACTCTGACTCGGATCGACACCGCGCTGGGCTGGGCAGAGGGCTCGGCAGCACGGATTCTCGCCGGAGGAGTGCCCGAAACCCGCATGGCCGCAGTCCAGACCGATGAACTGGTCACCACCGTGATCAGCGCGGCGTTGACCATGCTCGGCGACGCCACCGACCTGCTGGTCAACACTCAGACCCTGCTGCAAGAACTGGTGACCGACGACGAGCCCCACGTTGCTGTTACCGGGGGTGCATAGGAGTGTCGACCGCGATCTATACCTTCGCTGAAGAACGCCGCGCGTGGATCGCCGCCCACGCGGGCATCTTCCTCTTTCAGAAGCGCCGCGCAGAACTGCTCGGCAAGGCTATTCGCGCCCGTGATCGCCAGCGGCTCGGCGTACGGCCCGACCCTCACGACGACGACGTGACACCGCCCCTGGTTTTCCGTCAAACCTCAACCGCCACCGGAGGGTTCGAGACAGCCATCGTGGTGGCGTGCGCCGTCTCAGCCCCGTTGGCCTGGCCGCTGGGGCGGCTCCTCTACGGGTGGATCACCACGTTGATCCCCGATCGACTGCTTGGCTATCCCATTCCAGCGCTGCTGGGCACCGCGGCACTGTGCGGACTACCGCTCCCGCTGTTCTATGACCCTTCGCCCAGCGTGTGGGCCGTCGTTGTCACTCCGTGGCTGCTGGCACAACTGCCGGCGGTGTTTCTCGCCGCCGGGCTCTATGGCGTCCTGGAGGGCTGGCTTGCCGTCGATGGTTCCAGCCACTGGTGGCCCCTGACTCCCGTCGCCGCGCAACTCGACGACGATCTGTTTCTGGGCGGCCGCGACGTCGCCATGCCCACAATCCTCGACCCCCCGGACCGCGCCGAACCAGCGCGACGCAACCCGCTGTCCATGCCACGCATCAGCACGCCCGCCATCCGCTGGATTCCCTTGCTCGTCACCGGAATCCCAATCACGCTCGGTATCACCTGGTACCTGTGGCAGGTTGCCGCAGCGCTGCTCTCACTGCCTTCAGAACTTCTCCAAACCAACTACCCGCCTGCCAGCCCCTACCTCTAGCCCAACGCCCCCAAACACCGGTTGAGGGACGCGGATAACTCAATAAGCAAGCCAGTCACCGCATTTCACGCAACCCCACCACCCTCAGAAAAGGCGCCCTATCCATGTGGAGCAAAGTATTCGGATCCAGCGCTGCAGCTGAACTCAGACGAGCCCGCATCTTCTTCTGGGCCGTCATCCTGCTGTCCAGCGCTACCTCCATCGCGGGCAACGGTGCACACACCTGGGTAGCTACCGATGTCACCATTCCTCGTGAGCTGGCCACCGCCGTCGCGGTGGCACCACCGGTTTTTCTCATTCTCTGCATCGAAGGCATTGCTGCTCTGATCCGTACCGTGTACCAGGCGACGTGGCTGTTCTGGGCGAACGTCGTCATGACGGCGATCCTGGCGATCTTCGCCTGCGTCCTCTCCTTTGAGGCATTGCGCGACTTAGCAATCGGCGCAGGAATCCCCCGTGAAATGGCGTTCATGTGGCCCGTCATCGTTGACGTGGCCACCGCCATTGCCACATCCTCCGTCGTCTACTTGTCACGATTCCGCGAAGGTCGGCTACCCGAGGTGAACGTCGAGCAGAGCATCGAGGAGCCCGACGAACTGTCGGATCCTTCAGATAACGAATCCAGCGCGACCACCATCACACTGCGTGAGGAACACGCTGAACGTGCCGCCACCATCCGCTCGCGCCGTAGGCTGCGCAAGTCCACCGACGAAGTCCAGCGAGTTCTGGCGCTGTCGGACAACGGAAAAACCGTTGACGATATCGCAGCCATCACCAAGATGACCCCCGGTACTGTTCGTCGCATCCTCGGAACCGACCGTGCAGTTGCTGCACTCCACGAGGCGTAAGTGCGCTATGTCGACGGCAATTCGATCATGCGCGGGGATGTTGAAATGTCAGACCGGAGAGGGAGAATCAGGCCATGAAGATCTTCGATAGTGAGCCGCGCAGTGAACGGCTGATTCGCGCGCTGGCCGCTGCCGGCGGCTGCGCGATCTTCGTTGTATTTGTACTGGCAACGATCAAGCTGATCGCTTGGCTGCAATCCTCCGCGTCGGCGGTCAGCACGTTGAATGCGGTGATCGCTGGGTTTGCATTGTGCGGATTGGTCGCCGCAGGATTGATCGCTCGGCACATTTTCGAGCGAGGATCGTCTGGGGCACGCCAGGTCGGTGCGTTACTCACGGATACGGCACCAGGACAAATCTTCGGCGGACTCATCGGTCTTGTCCTCGCCATCGGCTCGATCTCTACTATGGCCGACGCACAAGGATGGGCGTCATGGTTGGTGTCGGTCTTGTCGACAGTGTTCTGGGCCGCGGTCGGTCTACGTGGACTGCGGAGCGGCTGGCGGCAATGGGCTTCCCATCGCGAAGCCTTGCGCAATGGGCCTGCGATCGAACGCATTCCGGAATAGCTCCGCCGAACGGCCCCAGACCGCGTAACCCACGTGGCCGAATACCCCTAAGGAATTAACCGGGCTGTCCATCCTCGTTGCAGTCGAACCGCTCGAAGGCGTCACGCTGGATTTCGACGTAGTGCCCCGCGATCACCTGAACCAGCAACCGGTCGATCGCGTCGGGTGTATTCGTCGGACCAGTCCTCGAAGGGCTCTCCCACGACCAGTAGTTCTTACCTCCCCGGCACCACTCGAGATGCGAACTCGGGGTCTCGTAGGGCCGACCGCCGGGCAGCTTCGCCTGCAGGTACTCGAGAACGTCGTCAGCGGTCAGGGCGTTGGGCCCAGCGTGCGGAACCTGCCACACATCCACCCACGCACCGTTCTCACGGTTCTCCCGGGTTTCGAGGACCGAACCGGCAGGCAACTCGATCGGTGCTGGAGCTGCCACTGGCGGCGGTGTCACCGTTACCGTGACCGTTGACGTAGGTGGAGCCGACGGATTGCTACCACACCCACTCAACGCCAACATGGCCACTGCTACGGCCGAGAGACGTCTACACCGATGGTCCCGCAACACCATTGGCACACGATAGCCCGAGGAACAACACAAGGTCGCCAGTTCAACGGGGCCCGGCGCAGAGCGCAGCTGCAGCTGCCTGCAAAGCTCCCAGTCCGGTTTCACCCGGCCGCGGTGTCGCTCGATTCTTTCCCATCACTGACCACGAAGCACAGGTCAGGATCGGTGAACATGCCTCGGGGGATGTCGTCGTTCTTGGCCGCCCGCAGCTCTGGGATGCCATCAGGTGGCCCCCATGTCCCAGCTGCGGCGCTAGCACCTTCCCGCTCCACAACGCCTTCCCGTTCGGCCCAGGTCTGTCTGTCGATGTCGACGAGAATCCGCAGCCACGCAGCGTTGCGCTCCTCGACGCTGTCGAAGCACCGCGTGCCTACTCGTACCTGCGTCTCATCGAGGCTCTGATACACGAGCTCATCAAGGCTCTTGGTGTCAGTGAGCGGCTGGGTTTGGAGCAGCTCGATCGACCAGGCCAGCCATGCACCCGCCCCGAGGGCCAGCGCCAATCCAGCCGCCCATACCCAGTTAAACTTCCAGCGCCGTTCGCTGGCGTCGGACTGGTCGGTTTCGTCCGCGACCACCATGTGTTGTACCCCCGTACATTTGACTCTATGGACGCCACGGCACATCGGTGTGCAGGGCCTAGCTGGAAGCTAGCCCCCCATAGATCTGCCTGCGCTGTCAAGGCGGCACGCCGCATCTCGGCGCGGCCATGCCCAACTGCGGTGTTGTATGCCCGCCGCGGCTAACCCTGCCTACTGCGAAACCGACTTCAATGCCAGGTCCAACGCCACCAAGGCCAGCGCACCGCCCGCAGAGAACAGGAACACCAGCGCCCATCCGACCGCTTGGTATTTGCGTCGCGCGACGCATGCGTTCGCCCAAACTTGCTGGCCCAGTTGGCTCAAGAGATCATCGGGCGACAACACAAGTGTCCGCAGTTCCTTCACGTACTCGGTCGACGACTGCGGATGACGACGGGCGATGTGGTCGAAGTACAACGAACTCGTTGGAGTCTCGTTGCTCGCCAGCCGCGGCCAGAGCGCCACGATCGCTCCCGCCGCAGCGAGCACAATCAGCAACCCGCACAGCGGAGCCGCTAACCTCAATAAGCAGTCGAACTCGGTCTGTTCTTTGACAAGGTTGTACAGGACTCCGCCCATCACACCGGCCGCGGCCAACGTCGCCGCGGACTTCGTCTCAGCGTGCTTGACCCAGTCATTGACCAAACTCACCGCCTTCCATGCCTCTGCCGCATCGACAGCAGGATCGGCCGGAGGATCGACTTCTTCGCCGTCACCGGAATTCGACATGGCGATGAGAATAGCGACCCCCAAAACATGCTGAATGACAAAACCGAGGATCCTGATGTGTTCCGTTTGCTGGAAGATCCCTCGCAGCCCGACGCCAGGCCATACCCTTTCCATCTGTAGCGCAACCAACGCTGGATTCGGGGTCGACGATTCGGCACAGTTGCGGTCTCATGTTGTTGGAGGATCAGTGGTTGCTGGTGGGCCTCATGGGCGGTAAGGCGCGGGTGCACGAGCTTGCGAAAGAGCTCGGCGTCACCAGCAAGGAACTCCTGGCGAAACTCAGAGAGCAGGGCGAATTCGTCAAGTCCGCCTCATCGACTGTCGAAAGGGCATCCGCCGACCGGTTGCGGGCGCACTTCGGGAACAGACAGCCCAGCGGCCATCAACACCGTCAGAGTGACGATCAGCAGTCGCCAGGTTCAGGCCGGCGTGGTCAGCGAACCGTCCTCATAACGCCGCCCCACAAAATCAACCCACCTGCGCCGCCACCCCAGTTCACAGAATCCCAACTGGCCGACCTGCGCAGGGACTATCGCCAAGCCTATGCCGCCAAGGATTTCGGCCCCGCGATAACTGGGGTCTTGACGCAATACCAACAGCTGTACCGAGTTTCCCGCTCCGCACTGCGCGACGCCATGACAGAGGACAAACGTCGCAACGTGGCCGTCTACACGGCGCTGCGACTCTCACGCAACCCCGAAAAACCCGCACGCTCGCGCAGAACGGTTCCGCAGTCGGTCCCAGCCAAACGCCGCGACGAAACCCCTCGTGCACACCCACCGCAGCCACAGGCGCCTACCCGAGACCCTCGCCCCCGTACCCGCAGCGCTGGGCTGCCACCGGCCCGAGCAGATATCCACAAGGTCGCCATCGCCGACATCGTCGTGAAAGCAGACACCGCACGCGACATCGAAAAGATCGCCATCGATCTCGTACCGTTCGATCCAGACGACTCGGCCGACTACGGATTTCTCGCGTGGCGATACGCCACAACCCACCAACACCCGGCCCAGCCACCGGCCAGATCCGCCGGCGATGAGCTCGCCAGCGTTGCGCGTGTCGTTGACAATGCCAAGCATCGACTCCACCAGCTCCACGAAAGCGCCGGCCGCATTCTCGAACACCCCAACCTCGTCCCACGCGCCATTGAAGGCGGCTTCACTGACCTATTCGACCCCGACGACATCGGCCGAACAGCATCCGATGACCGTCGTCGGGTCATGGCCAAACACGCCTTCCTTCAACGCGCCGTACTCCTGGTCATTGCCAATCCCCAATGCGCAGAACGGTTGTGGGGCATGCTTGATGCGCTGCAACCACCACCGCAACACCAACTGTTCGAAACCACCCCGCTACTGCGGTCGGCGATAGAAGCACTCACTCGTGAGCTGTCGGCAGTCGAAGCCCTACTGTTGTCCGACGAGACCGCTCTTGAACACTTCGTCCACCGATCGCACGCAGAACTGACCGACCTCCATAACGGCCGATTCGACTACTTCCAACAATTCCGGGATGCCGGCGCAACCTCGGCAACCACGCGCCGCGTCATCTCCGGACTCCCCTTTACCGTCCTGCCCCAGGGCGTTCATCTGCGCACGTTTCTCACCGACCTACGCACCACCAAGCGGTACCACGGGCACCACCTGGACGAGAACCGCCTTACCGTTCTAGAGGAACTCCAAGAACACTTCGGCGCTCACCGGTGCATCTGGCATAAGGGCTCTGTGACGTCTAACGGCGTCGACAACCGGTACCTTGTCTTGTCGATCGCTTCGGCGACCGGACCCGACGAAAGTGCCGTCGCCATCAGTCCCTTGGCCGGTGAACACGCCACCTACGTTGTGCGCCACGGATGCGCAGACGCACACTGGGCGCGGATCTTCGAGTTAACCAAGGAAGAGGCGCGCCAGCACGGCGCGCGGCGGCTGTACTTCCGCGGTGACGCCGACCAGTACACCGACATGCGGGACAAGATCATCTCGATCCTTGAAGGCGATCCTCGCGACTTCTACAAGCATTGACCGTGGACCGTGGAGGCTGTTCGCCAGTCAGGTTCCCGGTATTTTGTCCGCGTAGCCGAGCAATCGTTTTGGCAGATGGGTGGGGCGCGATGGATGGCAACTACAAGAGCTACGACTGGGTTGCCAGCAGTGCCCGGATCAAGGAGATTCTCGATCAGCCGGCCGGGCAATTTATTGAAACCAACGACTTGCCTAGCCGTGACAAACTCACATACACGAACGGGTTCTACGGGCGATGCTCAGCTGTCTTCATCGATATTCGAAACTCATCAGGACTCACACAGAAGTACAAACGCCCTACTTTGGCCAAAATCTATCGCTCCTTCATTTCCGAAATGGTTGCGGTACTGAACGGCCATGAGAAAGTCAGAGAAGTCAACATCGTTGGTGATTGCGTGTGGGCCGTGTACAACACACCATTGAGATCCGATATCGACGGAGCCTTCGCCACGGCATTCAAGGCGAATACTTTGGTCAAGTTGCTCAACAAACAGTTCGCCAAGAAGAGCCTTGACCCGATCCAGGTCGGTATTGGCGTGGACTATGGCCGTGTCCTGATGATCAAGGCCGGCTACAGTGGGAGCGCCATCAATGATGTGATCTACATGGGAGATGTCGTCAACCGAGCTGCGCATTTGGCGCATAAGGCTGGACGTAATTACCTAGACCCAATATGGGTCGGCCCGGACTGCTACGAAAATCTCAACGACCACAACAGCGGACTCGTTGCGCAACAATGGGATTTCGAACTCGGCACCGTTTACACCGGCAACGTCGTGCTAACCGAAATGAACACCTGGATAGACGAGAACTTCTAGGCACTACCAACAGTGTGAGTGTTTATATCGGCTCAATCCACCGCCCCTGAACGCTGCTCACAGCTTCAGTTCAGGTATGCCTGTTCGGCGGGGAATGTGACGGTCTCCAGATCCACGCCGAACCGCTTGGTGCTCAGATGCAGCATCCGGCCGCGCTGGTCGATCCGGATATCAGGGTCGTAACCGTTGCGCACGCCCACGGCAACCGAGATCGGCGCACCGGGGTAGGGATTGGTCCGGCCGTGATGGACCACCATGGTCGGCGGGCGGGTCGGCTGCGCCGATGGATTACCCGTGGTCCAGATGCGAGAGGAGCCGGCCGACATGGTCCAGCGACCCTGATGGTCGTAGACGGCCACCAACTCTCCTGACGCAGTGGCTCGACGAATCAGCTGGCGCACAACAAGGTCCGAGGCATTGACCGCGATCCTTGTCGGCTGCGCCGGGTCGGAAAGCGGCATCAGAACCATGCCGTCGCGTACACCTCCGACGAGAACGCCCGAGGGGCCTACGCCCACAACCTCGTCGAGCTCGGTCCCCAGGTCCGCTGTAGGAAGGTCTGTCAGGCGATCAGCGCCTGGCATGGTGCGGATCAGAGATTCCCACTGCCGGCCGGAGAACCGGCGCAGCGTCGCTGCTGGTGTCGTGCGCATCGGACGGGCCGTGGTGTAGCGAACTGTGGCCCCGACCCGGACGCCGCCCGGGCGGCGACGCAACGCCACGACAAGGCAGGTGTGGTCGGCGTCGATCGCCCAGACATCCTCCAGTGCCTCAGCAGTCAGGTGTTCGGCCGGGAGGTAGAACCCCGTGGTAAACCCGTGTCCGGGTTGGTGCAACGCTGTCCATCGGTCGGCATAGGACGCAGCCAAGACCTCAGGGCCGCCGACGCTTGCCGCAGTGCTCTCGCGCATCTGCGCAGCGGTCAGAATCTCAGCGCGGCAGTTGGCCTGGCGTAGCGCTTTGACGATGCGCTGGGTAGCCGCGATCGCAGCGGTGACGGTGTTAGGCCGCCACAGAAGTCCTGTGGTGGTGTCGGCGGCATGGGTATCGAGCCGGATCACCATCGTTGCGGTGCGCTGACCCACGGCAGCGCGGCGGCGCAGGAAGGCTGCAAAGGCCTCCGAATAGCTGTCGTTGGCGGTGCGTCGGCCTTCGCTCACGATGTCTACGTCCACACCGAGTCCGGCCCGGTTCATCTCTGCGGCAACCACGCTGAGCGGCACCGTGTTTGGTGTCTGGGCGGAGTCGGGCTTCAGTAGTGTGGGCATGTAGGGCTTGCCCCACAATGCCACCATCGTGACCACGGTGTGTCCGTCGATCAGCACCCCAGTGCGGTCGCCTTCGACATGCACATCGGTGAAGCCGTCCGTACGGACGTCGACCCGGCGATCCTCGCCGGGTACGCCTGACCGCTGCTGCTGGGCACCCGACGATTCAGCCGAAGCCGGGCTTGCAGGCTTCGCCGGCTCGGATTTCGGCGTGGGGACAATCCGATGGGTCCGCCGCCGCATCCACCGCCCGAGCCGCAGCGCCCACTGCCACGCGGTCAGATCGCGGACCTCGACCAAGCACACCAGTACAGCCAACAAGACGGCCACACCGAAGGCGACAGCCAGGCTGACCCTGCACACAATCAACAGCAAGGCGATGACTGCAGCGGTTGATTCAGCGGCTACCACGGACCGCTTCGTCACCCGAAGATTCACAACCATCGGTCCTCCCAAGCCTGAGCGCCAGATCGCCGACGCATTACTGTCGCCACCCAAATAACCACGCCCACAAGAACGCTCACCGCTCCGATCACCGCTCCCGCACCCCATCGCGGGCGCGGATCAGGCTCAGGCGGCGGCGCGGGAATATGAAGCGGCGCCGATACGCCAGGTGCCAGCCAATCCCCCGGTGGCACATCCCAAGTGAGTGCGGCCACCGGATCGACCACGCCATAACCGACCACGTTGTCACGCCCAGCAGGTGGCGGGGTCGCAGTCGCCTGCAGGCGGCGAATCACTTGATGTGCAGACAACTCTGGGAATTTCGCACGCACTAGGGCCGCGGTCCCTGCGACGAATGCCGAGGCGAACGAACTACCGACAATCGGCTTGAGTGTGTCGTTGTCGATGGAGGCATTGATGATGCGCCCATCGGTGGACAAGCCGATGATGTCGGTTCCCGGGGCAGCCAAGCCCACCCACGGTCCGTGCAGTGATGCCTGCTGATCCATCAGCGGTGTGCCGGCGCTGTCGGTCGCCGACACGGCCAGGACGTACTTGTCGAACCACGCCGGGGAGGCCACCGTACGAACCGATTTCCAGCCCAGCGGGTCCACACGGTCGCCAGGGATCGGATCGGGGTTCTGCACGTTGCAGCCTTGAGAGCCCGCGTTACCTGCCGCGGTCACGATCACGACGTCGCGGTCCACCGCGGCGTAACGCAGCGCCGCACCGAGCTGGGATTGATCGCCAAGCTTTGCCACTGGAAGACACGACACCACACTGATATTGATGACTTTGGCCCCGAGGTTGGCCATATGAACGATGGCTCGTGCCAGCGAATTCAAGTCGCCCGCGCGACGAACGTCTTGGGAGTTCTCCCCGTACTGGGGATCGGCGAATCCAAAGGTCTGCGCTGATTGTCGAATGGACACCAGCACTGCATCCGGCGCGATCCCGATCAAGCCGTCTGGTCCCCCACCGGGCGCCGGCGCCGCGGGCATTGGGATCCCCGGTGCTGGCCCCCATGCCGGAGCTGCTGGCGGAGACATTCCCTCAGGAGGCGGCGCGCCCTCCGGCGGTGGTGG
This sequence comes from Mycobacterium farcinogenes, assembly GCF_019739075.1. Taxonomy (NCBI): domain Bacteria; kingdom Bacillati; phylum Actinomycetota; class Actinomycetes; order Mycobacteriales; family Mycobacteriaceae; genus Mycobacterium; species Mycobacterium farcinogenes. The sequence goes on from NZ_CP081674.1 coordinate 50,295, forward strand.
TGGCGGCGGAGGTGCCACGGTGGCGGTGGCCGTCACCGTCACCGTGGGCGGAGGCGGCGGAGGTGGGATCGGCGCGGGCGCCGGTGCGGCCGCAGGAAGTGGCGCCTGCGCAACGCCGATGGGTCGCGCTGGTAGCGGCGCGCCTGACGGCGCGCCACCGATCAAGGACGCAATCACGGTGCCATGGGCATCGCAGTCAGCAAGCCCATCGCCGTAGCGGCCCATGATGTAGTCGCCCCCGGCGATCAGGTGCGGCAGCCGCGGTTGAGGAGCGACGCCAGTGTCGATGATCCCCACCACGACCCCGGCTCCCGTGGATTCTTTCCACGCCCTGGGCATGTCGAGCATCTGCAAGGGAGCGGGCAGTTCACGAAAGTCGCTGCCCGGCAACGCTGTTGTTTGCACACATCCAGCGATCTGCTTCATCGGCTCATCCGGGGCGGGTTCAGGATCGGCGGGCGGCGGTCCGGACGGCACGACCGGGGGGTCGAGCGCCAACGCCACACCACTCGACGAGGCCAGCAGGATCGCCACGGATGCCAGTGCGGCCGCTGATCGGGCAGCGCGGCAGGTAGTCGCCACCATCACGCGCCGCCGACAAGGTTGCGAGCCCAGGGAATCAGGTTGAGTAGCAGCACCGCCATCGGAACGACCACGAAGAGCAGCACGTACTCGCTGAGTTCCACCCATCGCCGTATCGGCGCGCTGATCTTGGCATGGGCGATCACCAACGCATTGATCAGCCCCGCTACCACGATGGCCAGCGTCGCGCCGACGCAGATCAATGTCATCGCCAGCGATGGCGGCGTACTGGCGGCGGCGTATCGTCCGATGACCACGGCCATTGCGAGCACCGGCGCCACCGTTAATGTTACCGACTGCCAGCGGTCGACGAACGACCGAGAACGGAGCAGCAGGATGGCACAGATCGTCAGGGTAAACAGCAGATGCAGCACCGGACTCTGCGTCCAGCCATCAGCAACCTGCCCGGGGATCACTGCATAACGTGCGGCAACCACCGTGACGATGCCGCAACCCACCAATAGACCAGTGATGATGGCGTTGCCCCGCCGGGTCCATGCCGCGATCTGCTCCGGACTTTCAGTACCAGCGGGATAAACAGGTGACACGGTGTCGCGAGCCGCTCCGGGACGTGTCTCAAACACCCCGCTACCCGTCAGCGACGGAAACCACGGTCCAGGTGTGCCCGATCCTGCCACCCCGAGCGACGTCGCGAACGTGACCAGTACCAGTACCGCCAGCAGCGCCAACACCGCGATCCGTTGGGGGGGAAGCTGCCAGCCCGACGCCTGCACCACCATCGCAGCCGAGGCAAAGCCCGAGACCGTGATCACGGCCGAAATCACTACAAGGTGTTGGCCTCCGGTGAGAACGGCCAACACGACCATCCCGCCGATCGCGGCCACCAGCGCCGCTACCGCGTGCCACGCCCCCGGTGACCCGGGAATTGACACCGCAGCCGCCGTGCAGAACGGGATGATCGCAATCCACGCGAAAGCACTCGCCACGGCACGACGTTGCGGCTGGGCGGCCCGCGCCGCCAACCACGCCGCCACGACGAGCCCGGCAGTCAACGCCCAGGACACGGCTGCCGGCACCCAGCCCCCGTCAAACCACCACTGCCGCAAAATAATCAGTTCAGCCCACGCGATCAGGCCGGCGCCGAGTCCGCAGGCCACGCGCCGAGGTGTGTCCTCATCCACGGTGTCGAGCTGGCGGCGAGCCTCACGGGCAATCGCAGTCGAGACAGTTTCCGTGACAGGCTCGTACTTCTCGGTCGCTTCAACCGGCAACAACCACAGTGCATCGCCGTCGGCCACGCCGCTCTCGTCGAGCGAGCGCTGCGGGTCTAGCGGGCGAGAGTCCGCCCAGCACAGTTGGTAGGTCTGGCCTGTGTCGAGCTCGGGCCGCCGCAGACGACGCAGGCGACGGTTGATCCGCGGGATGAGGTCCTCGACGATGGCAATAAGTGGGACTTCTGCGGCCAGCACATAATCGGTCTCGGTGTCGGCGCCCACGAACAGAACAACTCGGGTCAATCGGGCCGGCCCTTGGAGGGTGGGTCCCGGCTGACCGTCGCGATTCTGTGTCGGGGTGCTCATGACGCCTCCGCCACCGTGGTGAAGCCGCTAGCGATCGCGGCGGTCACTTCAAGGATTCGACGACGTGTCAATGGCTGGAGCTCGTCGAGCTCGACCACACCAGCCGTGGCGATATGACCGTCATAGGGCACGACGAAAATGCGCTCCGGGGGGATCCATCGTCCGAAACGCTCCTGGATGATCTCGACCAAACTCGCTGTGCTCTTGCGATCGCTTCCGCTGCTGGCCGGGCGGATGTGGTTGACAATCAACACCATTCGATCCAGGAGTTTGCGGTGACGTGGATGATGGCTGAGCCAATCGATCTGCTTGGCTGCGCCTTCGGCACCGTCGGGCACCGCTGACGCCACCATCACCACGGCGTTGGCGCTGCTGAGTACTCCATCCATCACGGGATGGCCGATGTCAACACCGCAATCGGTGACGACCACGTTGTAAAAGTTCTCCAACTTAGTCAGGGCCCGCTGATATCCCTCAGCGGTGACGCCGCCGGCCTGGGACGCGGCGCCGCGGTGGTACGGGGATGCCAACACGTCGAGGCCCGCGGCGTTGTGACCGACTCGGGCGCGCATGTCCGAATATCGCACAATGTTTTGGGCAGCAATGATTTCGGCGTATGACGACGGAGCCGCGCGGTCGATTCGGACTGCGAGGTTGGCGCCTTGAGCAGGATCTGCATCCACTGCGATCACATGTTCATGGGCGCGATGAACCGCGATTTCTGAACCGATGGCCACGGCGGCCGACGTCTTTCCCGCACCGCCCTTGCCGCCGATGACCGCGATCCTCAGTGTTCCGCCCATCGGAGCGGCGATCTGCTCTCTCATGGCCCGTACGCGCTGCTCGTCCGGCGACTCGCCGGTGTTGACTGCGCCGAAGGTCACCTTGTACAGCCACTTGCGCCAGCCTCGACTCGACGGGATCTTCTTGACCGCGACCAGATCGGTGGCACGGACCTGGTCGCCGAGCAGTTCGCCGCTGCCGGCCGCTGAGATGAAGCCGAGTCCGCCGTCGCGCGGGCCGCCCTGGTATGGGTTTTGTTGGCTGAAGGGCTGATCCCGGCGCTGCGATCCCGGCGGTGCGGCACGCCATGGCTGGCCGGGAATCTGGGGAGGCTGGGGCGGGAACGGAGCGGCTGGCGTCTGCCGCTGTTGGGCGGCGTAGTCGCGGGCCTCTCGCAGTTGCTGAGGGGTGATCTCTTGTGTCAGGTCGTCGTAGCGCGCTGCCGTGTCCGGTGAGTGCCCGGCTGGCTCGCTTGGTGTGGGCTCGCCCGATCGGGGCGGCACCGATGCTGGAGCGTCTGGCCCGCTGGGGACATGATTCGGCGGCGCGCTGTTCACCGGCGGTGGTGGAGCTTGCCGCCGGTGTGCGGCGTCGCCGAACTCTTGCTGATTATGTTGGGGTGGAGGGTAATTCGATGTGTGGCTGGTGCCGTCGCTGGGCGTCGATGCGCCCATCTGCTCGAAGATGTCTCGCTCGCTCATGGGTTCCCCTCTACTCCCCCGGCCAGAGATTCCGCCCTGGCACGGCGGCATTTCTCATCACGTCGCGAGCGTAACAATCGCCGGATTTATACGTCCAGAACGCACCCCAACTTCGCGCGTAACTTTTTTACGAGTGTCGCCGGTAGTGCAACCATTCCGAGCCGCACGGCAGTGAGGACAGCACCTCATCGAGCGCACTTTGAATGCGGGCTTCAGTGCCAGGGGTGAGCATCGTCCATTCCTGGTCATCGAAACCGGTGTCACCTGAGACGAGCACCCTGCCATATATGGTGTCGGTCACCAGCATTGCCTTTTGCGCGGTTCGCGGCCCGTCGAAGTGGTACTCGCAAGCACCGATCGTGGCTCGGGCCGCCGATTGGTCCCCTACAGCCTCGATGATCCGTGCCTGCTCAGCGCTGATCTCAAGCTCGTCGACGAGCTGAGCGACCAGGTTGTTGCCGTCTGGGTCGTGCTGCCACTGGCTCACAATGGAATCCAGCACTCTGCTGTTGACGCTGAGTCCGCGGAACTCAGCCGGCCCCGTTGAGCCGAGAAGCTCCAGAATCGACGTGCCAACAGGTTTGCGTCCCAAGGGCGTCACGACAACCTCATCAAGCTCACCCGTCGACTGATCGTCAGACTCGGCTGAAGGTACCTCATCGAGCTCACCTGTCGACTGATCGTCAGACTCGGCTGAAGATTCATCTGCTGAACTCCACACACGTGCCGCGCTGACCCAGGACCCGTCGCGGCAGCATAGGGTTGCAATCCGTTGAGGTGGTTGTTGTTTGCGCCATTCCAGAAGCTGTGCGTATGCCTCGATGGCGGCATCCCCGCCTTTGCTGATGGCCGCCAAGTCTGCGGTGGCCGTGAACACTGGAGGCGGCCCAAGTAGGCGGTCGCTCGGCGCCGCAGGCACGTTAACTTCCACGGTGACTTCAATGTCGGGACGCCCCAGAGTCATCACCCACTGCGCAACATCGGCGTCAACTGCGCCGTTGCCATAGACGCCGGCCTCCTGCAGAACGGCAATACCCGGGTGAGAGGACAGGTCGGCACCTTCGATGCCGTCGGTGGGACGTACCTTCAGGGCACGTGGAAGTCTGCTGATACCGCAGAGCGCGGCTGTCAGCCACAACCCTTCCGAGGTGGTCGACAGCCGCGCTCCAGTTGCGACGGCCATACCTAGATGTTGCGGAATCCGGCTGCGGCGCCGAAGTCGGTAGTCTCAGCGTTCTGGCTGGCCCCTTGAATCGCACTACCGTGGCGGTTGATGGTGTCGAATACCTGCTGGAAGGCCAACGCGATTTGAGCGTGGCACTCCTGCGCGGCATTCGAGCCGTGCTGCTGCCAGATTTCGGCAACGCTGCGAATGGCGTTGTCAGCGCCCTGCTTGAGCTCAAGCAAGTGATTGACCAGGCTGGACTGGCTCGTCGCGTGCTCGACCATCTTGACGTGGTCATACCGCTGTACACTGACCATTTTTGTTGTCTCCTAACGCTTTCCGAGTGTGATGTTGGTGATGAACAGGCGCGGGTGCGGCTAGGCAGTCTGGATGTTGCCCAGTGCCGCGGTGTTGTCGTGGTTCATCTGCGTGTACTGATGCGCAGAACTCTTGATCTGGTTGATGCACGCCTCGAATCGCGCCGAGACCGTCCGCGCGGTGCTGGCGATGTCTTCTGTGGTGCGCATCGACATGAGTGCCGCATCACCCTGGAAGGCCCCGCCGGTCAGGTCCTGGTTCATGGTCACGTAGCGATTGAGAGCGGCCAGAACCTCGTTGCGGATATTGTCGAGCGAGGTCGCCGCTTCGAGCATCCTGTCGGTATCGGTATTGAACATTCCGGTATTCTCCTTCTGTTACGAATCTGTAGGTCGCACGCCGTGTGGGGTGGCAGCCCCGGGCGCATAGTCCTCCTGCTTATGTGGAAGTGGTTGCGGCGCTACACCTCCTGACCTTGCACGTAGACGACTTCACCTTCATCGGTGTAGACGGGCACGGCCTGCCCGCTCCCATCGTGGACAAGGACCTCCTTGTCAGGATCTGCGACGTCACGGTTCTTGCGCCCGCTTCCGGCACCGCCCGCCCCGGGCATGCCGAGCATGCCGCTACCCATCGGAGCACCCGCCATCCCCCGCGCACCTGTGCCGGTATCGGCCCGCGGGCCGGCTAGAGGTTTCTCGGAAGTGCTTGCGGTATTCCACCAGGACTGCGGCACCCCGACTGGGCCAGGCATACCTCCGGGCGCAGCCGACGGCTTGGTCAATGCGGCACTGACCGCCGATCCGCCACCGGCATAACCGCCGCTGGCGCTGCCGAGTCCTGACCACGGCGTAGCGCCCATGGAGGTCAGACCGGACAGGCCTGCCGCCGGTGACCCCCCGCCGCCGAAACCGCCGGCGGCCGACATCATCGGCGACATGAGCCCGCCCAGCTGACCGCCGAGGGCCGACGGGAGTTGCTGTCCCTGCGAGAGCAATTGCCCCACACTGCTTGACGCCATCGCGGGCGCCTGCATCATCGGGCCCATCATCCCCTGGGCGGACTGCATGAGCTGACCGGCGTCATTGGGCTGGTTGCCTGGGGCGGAGGGGGAACCCGCCCCAGGCAACCCACCGGCGATCTGGCCTGGTTGACCTGCTTGTGATGCGCTTTGGCCGCCCGCGGTCAGCGCGGCCGTCGTGCCACCGGTGGCCAGGCTCGTCCCGGTAGCGGCGACCCCGGTACCAGCTTGCGCCGCTCCAGACAAGGCGGCACCGGCTCCCTGCAAACCCAACGACATCCCGGTTGCGGCTACGCCAGCGGCTGTTGCCGCTGCCGGGTTGGACATACCCGGCAATGCCACCATCGGCACCGCCAGCGAACTCACGAGACCGGAAACTCCGGCGAGGTAGCTCATCATCGCCGAGGCATTCTGACCCCAGTATTCGACGTACTCGGCCTCACCTTCAGCAATCGGGATCGTGTTCACGCCAAGTATGTTGGTCGCGTGTAATGTCGCCACCCGCGTACGATTAGCAACGACTTGGCCGAAGGGAACGGTGGCCGCGACCGCACCGCTGTACATGCCCATTCCGCTCTCGACCGTCTTAGCGGATTTCTGCGCATACGCACCCGCAGCGCCCATCCACGCCGAATGCGCCGCAGCACTCGCCGCCATCGCCACACCAGCAGCGCCAAGATAGGAACCACCCGTGTTGGCCGTCGTGCTGGACATCTGGGCCGCCTGCTGAATATGGGTGGCACTGACCGTTTCGAACGCCGTGGCTGCCGGCACATGCGCTGTCGGCCCTGCACCCGCCATCGTCAAGCGAAATGCGTTAACTTCCGGCGGGATACCCCAATACATCCGTTACTCCTGGCCTACGCAATCCGTGTTCAGCTACAGCGCAAGCTGAGCAGCTGCGGTGACATCGGTGGCCACGTGCGCCACCGATGCGGCGGTCGAGGACGCGGCGAACATCGCCCGCTGCATGACACCCACACCGGCTGCGGCATCGAACTGAGCAGCATGGGCAGCGATCGCCTGCGCGAACAGCAGCGACACTTCCTCGCCGCCCATCGGAATGGGCACCAACATCGCAGGTGCTGCACCCGTGACAACGGCTCCGGTAGTGGCCGCGCCGACAGCCTCAGTGGCTCCTTGCGCGGCAAGCATCGGTGCATCGACCAAAAACATGTGAACTCACCTTCCCCATCGGTGCTTAATCTGAGCAGAGCGTAATCCGCCAGCAAAATATGGGGCAACAAGCCAGTCCAAGATTGATCTTAATTCAACCGTTTTCAACATGCCCTGTTGAACCCCCGACAGTTCGCCTTTCAGCAACCACTCCCCAACGCCATATGCGCTCGGTCGCACTCTCATTGTGCGCCCTGCTGGCTAGTCCCGCAGACAGGAATTGCACCGCCACCGCGCAACGCCAGCTCGGCGGCCGCGCGTGCACTGTCACCGATCTCGCGCCATCGTTTCGCCAGTCGGTCAGAATCTGCCGCCGCAGCGTCTGCCTCAGCCGCGATCTCACGTAACCGTTCAGCCAGCAGCAGCGACGCCCGGGCCGTCGCGCGCAACGTAGGTTCTCCTCCGGCGAGCACCGCATCGCAACTGCCTGGCTCCCAACCCAACGCCGCACCGAGAGCATCGCGGACACTGCGATTTGCAGGCACCTCTGCGTGATTGATCAGCCGGGACACCACCGGCCTCGACACCCCGGCCAGCCGACTTAGATCCAGCTTGCTCAGACCAATCCCGTTGCGCGCATCATCGATCGTAGAAGCCAGACGTTTGGCTGCCGCGATGTCGACATCGGCGATGGGGGACCCGCCGGCGTGAGTGTCTTCACCTCCTGCGCGGGCAGCAACGGTCACCTGAGCACCGGCCAAGACCGCATCAAATGTTCCGGGCTCCCATCCCAGCGCCGCGGCGATCGCATCACGCTTCACCCGTCGGCCCGGAATCTCGGCATGGTTAATCAGCCGCGACACCATCGCGCGTGACACACCTGCCTTCTCGGCGACGTCCTGCACCAGCAGTAGTTGATCGACCCGTTCCTGATCGACGAGTTTGGCCAGCCTCTTGGCTGCGTGCGCGTTAAAGGTCACCGGGGCTCGCCTCCGAGATAGCGATCTGCATCGGTGCGGTAAAGCGATCCCCGACGTAGATACCGCGACCGGCCGGCATCTTGCTGGCCTTCACCCCCCCGAGGATCTCCCCCTCACCCTTGCTGCCGCTCATGACCACACCAGGTGCCTTCATCCTCAGCAGTTCACTGATGACCGGTGATCCGGTGGCCCGCATCCAATCGGTGATCCGGCGGCCAACGATCACGTGCAGGCCTACCTCGCGCGCAATCGGCAAGTAGGGAACCAGCGGCTGCAAGGGGTGCCCAGCCATCGAGAGGTTTCCGCCGCCCCAGCCGTGAACCAGTTCTTCACGATCGATAATCACGAACGTCTGGCGGCCCTTCCATTCGATACCCGCGGCGATCTGAGCCTGCGTCATCTTTTCGGAGGGTTTGCGCTTCTCGAGTTCTGCGGCCAAATGAGCTGCCATACTGCGGACCTGGTCTTGGCGATGGACATAACCTTCGTGCCGTTCCCCCGGAACCTCGAGTGCAGCTTCGACGGGCGGAGCCGTGGCCGCCCCAAAGTTGGTGGGAATGCTCAAATAATCCGGCTGGCTCGCAGCGGGCAGATCTTCATACGAACCCAAGTGCGGCCCATCGACCACCCCCGCCAGCTTGGTCTGCGGATCGACAACGAAAATCTCGACCTCGGCGGGATCGAACAGCCGCATCAATGCCCGAGCCAACGTGCGCAACGCCGTCGTGGTGCCGCTCTCCGGGTCTCCCGCGATCAGCAGGTGCGACGCACGCAGGAAATCGATCACAGCCGGGCGCAGCCCGACCTCGGAAATGCCGAACGGAACAAGCTGACCAGAAAGCTGCCCATTCTTTTCAGCCTGAGCGAACACCGCATCGAGTGTGACCCGGCTGGGCAGCAGCCGCAGCTTCGCCTCCGAACCGGCCGCGCCCATATAGCCCGACACCGCCTCGATCGCCTCGTCGATCTCCACTACACGACCATCAATCGTGACCTGCGGCAGTGCTGTCTGAAAGTGGTAGCCCGCCATGGACGTACCGCGGCCGACAATCATCACCTTCTCCGACTCGGCGGCCTCACCGAGTTCGCCGGCACCCCCCAGCGAGGCGACCCCGGATTCGTCCTCGACCTCATCGGGATCCCGCTTGCGCTCAACCTCCCCCTTGGGGACCTGCTTGGCCACCTCCAACTTGTTGTGGGTGAGCTGATCGGATTCTTGGTCCAACTTCAGCTCCACGTTCGAACTGAACAAATTCGACATACCCGACAGCAGCTTTCCGTTGATCCACCCTCCGGCCGACAGGATCACGTGAACGCCGTACGAGCGGCCCTTGGTCATAATCGACACAACCCGGGTCAAGGGCGTTACGACACCGTTGTCTTCAAACTGCTCCCGGAACGTCGCCCAGCCGTCGAGCACCAGGAATACATCGCCGTACGGATCGTCGGGCACCTCGCCCTGCTTGCCGCCGAACTTGCGGTCCCGCCATTCACGAAGCCCAATCCCCAGCTCCCCGAAGGCGCGTTCCCGGTCATCGATCAACGCTTCCAATTCACCGAGCGTGCGCAGCACACGCTCGCGTTCATTGGCCCGCGCGAACGAGGCCACATGCGGAAGCCGCTCAACAACATTGATGTCCGAACCGCTGAACGCCAGCACGAAGAACTGGACCCGCTGTGGCGTATACATCATCGCCGCCCCAGCGAGCATGGTGGCGATCGCCACCGTCTTTCCAGCCCCGCCCACCCCGAGCACACCACAGTTGTCGTTGAGCAGGTTCAGCGCATAGACCCGCTGTGCATGCTGAAAGGGCCTGTCCTCGATGCCAACCGGGAACAGCAGATCGGGATTCTGACCGTAGTCGACATGCCAGGGCTTGCCCCGCAACCGGTTGACCAACTCCTCCACCGGCAGCGGCGCTAGCGGAGGAAGCCAGCGGCGCCGCTGCGGCGGCATGCCGGCGGTCTGCTCCTGCAGCGCCTTCGTGGCCACTTGAACGTCGCGCAGCTCACGGCCATCCGACCCGACGATCACATCCGGCTCGTCGTCGCGCACCTTGCTTGCGACATTGGCTGGTACGGGCGCTGCAATCGGCTCCATCCCGGTCAGCAGGAATTCACGGGGCGGCGCGTAGCCGGACTTCGTGCGGACTTCCTCGGTGGCCACCACGCGCCGCGGCCGGTGGTAGGTGCCGGAAACATAGGCTGTCTGATACTTGATCAGGTCCTTGCCGGGCACGAGCAGGTATCCCGCCCCGCCCGGCTTCTTCGGCAGGTACTTGGCCTCCTCGACGCCGATGACCTTGCGGGAATCAGCGGCATCCAATGTGCGCAGCGCCGAACGGATCGGGACGTTGACCATGATGCCGCGATCCATCTCGTGACCCAGGCGCTGCGAACCCATCAGCAGGCGCACCCCGAGCGCGCGGCCCTGCCGGCCGATCTCGTCACAAACCTCCAGTGCCGGAGGGCATTCCAAGAACATCTGGGTGAACTCGTCGATGATGAGTAGCAGCGTCGGCATCGGCGGCAGCGGTTCGCCTTTGTGGATACGGCGGTACTCGTACTCGGCGGCGTTACCGACCCGGGCACGACTGAGCAAGCTCTTGCGGATCTCCAACTCGCCGTAGAGCACATCGCACATACGATCCATCCACAGCGAATCGTCACGCAGATTGTTCTGCGCAGCGACCACATGCGGCAGATGCTCAATGGCCTGCGCTGTGGTGGCGCCCTTGAAGTCGAAAAACATAATGTTGAGCATTTCGGGCGAATGCGTCAGGCAGGCCGACAAGATCAACGTCGTCCAGAACTCCGACTTGCCCGACCCGGTGGTGCCCACCAACACCATCGCGGTTCCGTCACCACCGTCGCTGTCTTCCTTCATGTCGATCGCGACGACGTTGCCGAAATCATCACGGCCGATCGGGAAGCGAAGCCACTGATCGCCCCACGGACTGTCCTCAAAGCGCGGACCAGATCGGGTTGGGCTCCACAGTCGTTGCGTATCCAGCCGAGCGAAGTCCTCAATGCCCAACAGGTCGTCCAGCCCCAGCGTTTTGGCTGTGCTCTCAACCGTCGTGCGAACGGTCGCATCCGGACGCCACCGAGCCATCCGACGGGCGATCGTGCGTGCCGCACTCTCACTCATCTGGTCGGGCACCGCGAACCGGGAGTCTCCGTAACGAATCAGTTCAGGACTGACCACATACGTTGCGCGGAACTCCAACCCCTCTCCGCGCTCAGCAGCCAGGCGCATAAACGTCACTCCCGCAACGCCGTCGGCACGCGTAACCGTCTGCCATTCCCCCTGGTCGATGCTCTTTTGGTCGTTGATGACCAACCAGTGCGGCATCGCCGTCGAATCCTTGGCGAACTTCTCACGCTGATTGTGTAACTCTTCACCCATCGCCGCGTTGAACGCAGCGACCGAAGTCCACACCAAGCGCTGCGACCCACCGGTGTCCAACAACGTCGAATGCTGGCAGTGCGGCAACCATTTCAACCACGACTCCCAACGCGAGACATCGTCGGTGATGACCATCACCTTCAAATCGCTGGGGGCATGAAACATCGTGGCCTGCAGAACAATCGACCGGACCAACGCATATACCGCGTCCATGTGACCGTTCTCGCCGACCAGCGCCAGGCCAGGCGTAGAACGCAACGCCACCGGCTTGGCGATTCCGCGCACTTTGCGTTGAGTCCCCAAAAATCCGCTGATCGCCTGATAGGTGGTCGGCTCGTAGTCCGACGACCGACCCAAGGTCGGCAGCCCTTCAAACTTGCGCGACAGATCGCTGTTGCCGACTCCGAACCGCACAACACCGAACGTCGGATCCAACGAGGAGGGACGCCTCTGCTCCATTTGAGTTGCCACTTCTCAGCTCTTCCTGCTTCGTTCCCACATCCGGTCTGAACCCACCAAACCCAACAGCTGGTTGGGCTCTGGATGCAGATACTTGAACTGGTTGAACTGGGCCTCGGCCGCCGCATGTACTTCGTCACGCAACTCGTCGAGCTCGTGAAAATACTCGCGCCGTCGGTCCTCCATCTGGGCCGGCGTCAGCTGCTGGTTTTCTCCCACCCCACCAAACCGGTTACCCGCGAACATGTACACCATCGAGCCGATCATCATGATCGGAAACAGCAGCGAGAACACCGCCATCGGACCCTGTCTCAGTCCTGGCTGCGACATCATCAAAGCGATCATCCCGATCACCGCCAGCCCCACAACCGCCGGAAGAATGATCTGAATCTTCGTCCGCGGTATCGGCCGGGGAGCCACCAACGGCTCCAACGACGTCGGTACATGGATGGCTGCGCTACTGACCCCACGAGGCAGCTTAGGCTTCGGCCCAGGATTAAACCGCAACGTAGACACCGATCTACCCTCCCTGATTCGCTTGAGCCGACTGCGGCTTGAGTGGCGCCATCGCCCCGTCGAGCGAATCGTGTGCTGTAGTGGCCGCCCGCTGCGACAGCTCCGGACCTGAAGGCCATACCTGAAGCATCGCCCACGGCGCCGAACGCACGCCCAGAAGTTCGGTACCACTACCCGGGCCCCCACCGCGAGCAAGGCCCAGTGCCTTGAGGCTGTCGCCGTCGAACGGCACGCCGAACCGCGTACCCGAATCCGATATGAGCCAAATCGTCTGCCTACGCGTCGAATCCAGCGCCGACCCCGTCGCAGTGACAAAGGTCGCTGGATCATCGCTCAACAGAACCTGGTTGGCCTGAACACCATCACTGCCACCACCGGCCAACGGCACCAACTGACCTTGTTGATCGCTACGGATCGGCAACCTGCGACCCCTGATCACATGCGACTGAGCCTGCCGATCTCCCACCTTGAACTCCCATGCCACACACGCAACCGGCAGTGCCGACCCATCAACGAGCTGTACCGGTCGGGACGGATAGAAGTCCACGTCGAGCACCTGGCGGACCGGTGCCTCCCCCAACTGATCCGGCGAGACCTTCGGAGGCGTAGCCGCACCATAGGAATCCTTCTGCCGCAACATCGCCGCGACCACCGGTGAGATCCGCTGGACGCCGTCACCCAACACCACAAAGAAGCTGTCCTCACCCCCGGTCACGTCCTGACTCGACACCACAGAACCGGTCACCAGACCAGGCGCCCACTGGAAGCGCGTCGGCGCGCCGGCGTTCGGAACTGGCGGCACCACCACCGGACCAGCCGCAGGCAGCGCATCAAACAATGCCCGCGACATGACCTGGACAGACGCGCCAGGTTCGATCCCAAGGGCCGAAGTCACCGCCCGATCGCCCAGATCGATCGGCATCCGCATGTCGTTATGAACCAGATACGTCACACCATCGAACGACAGCAGCAGCGCCTCATCCGCACCCAGCAGATCGGCGCCATCACCCAGCGTCAGTCGACCATTGATCCCAGTCACCACCGGTGCACCCGCCATCGTGTTCGATGCGGTATCGCACACAGCCCATCGCGAAGTCTCCGGCGATACTATCCTCGGCCGGTCGACGGGAGCGCCGACAATTCCGACCGTGGGACCCTTGGGCCACTTCGCCAGCTCCGCAGGATTGACGTACTTGGGTTGCGCTGGCTCACCGGCAATCAATTGCGCCGACACCAAATTCAGCGCGGGATGCAGTCGACCATTAATGAACACGTATAACGCCGTCGACTTGCGATCGGCCACGATCTTCGTCGAGTCGTCGATCTGACCGGCTGGCCGGAACCAACCGACCACCAATCCGCCGATCACCAACACGACACCGATAATCACCGACAACATCAGCAGGACGCGCTGCAACCGCATCTGATCAACTTCCATCTTGACCGAGCGCCGAAGAAACGCGAATGCGAGGCGCCGCCGCAAGAACCAATGCCCGCTTACCTGCGTCCGTGTCGCCAGGCCCATGCCGCGTCCGGCGCGGCTCGACTCTTGGGCCGGCGGAACCCACGGACCCCCGGACGGGCGCTGTTCAGATCCTTGATTCCCCACCACGGTCCGGACGCTACCGCTACGGCGGACGCGAGCGCTACAAGTGTGTCCAAACTTGACGCGCAGTTTTTTCGAACGCCGCCAATATCGGCTCCGAACACCGCTCGGCACTACTCACAGCGCTCATCAATCCATGTCTTCTTCAACAGCGCGCAGCGGCTCGCTCAGGATCTCGCGCACATCAAGGCCTCCAGCCGCCGCTGCGTAGACCATGTCCGCCAAGGGAAGCGGTGCCCTCGACCATCCATGCATCACTTCCATCGCCCTTGCTGCAGTCCACTCGACGCGGTACTGCTGGTGAGTCGACGCCGGAACGTCCTCAGGTCGGAAGTCATCGTCCATGCCGCCGGGGCATTTCGCGCCCACCAGCATGTAAAAGTTCCTGCACGCCGTCCCATACGACTCCCACATGGGGGAATCTTTCTCCCGGTTAGCCCGCACCACAGCCCACGCTTCACGCAGCTCCTGCGGGTACTCACCAACCTGTTGCATTACTGACATCACCGCTTGGGTGAACGGAAACATCACACGCTCCTGCAGTGTCGATGAACCGGTACCGCTCACCTTCTCAAGTCGGTCATAGAGGTCGGGATACTCCAAAGCAAGACGATGCACATGCATGTCATCGAGACCGGGCGGCGCCCAGCCCGTCGGCACACCCACCGGTCGATAGCCCTCATACGGATTGGCCGCGACATACTCAACCCCGTGACTACGGAACGCATCAACGCGTCCCGTCGTGGCTGCCGCCACCAAGGTCCAGTCATCCCCACGCCGCAGCGCCGCATACTCAACTAGAACCCGTGCCGGGTCAGACCATCCGAACCACAACGCTCGGAAGCTACTGTCCACCAAGGGATCAGCTACAAGCAACCGCACCGACCGAGGTAGATACACGCCCTCTGGAATGTAACCAGACCCCTCACTGCTGATCACAACGGTCTCCGAGCCAGTCGACGAGCGGAAAATACCGACCGCCCAGGCCAGCGGATACTGCCGAACACCACAGGCACTCGCCAACTCCCACGCCAGCGCGCCTGCCTCAAGCGCATCACGCGACAGCGAGGGCCCGCGTTTCGCCGCACCAGCCGCAGGAGTAGCCATAGTCGCAGGGACCAGAGTCGGCGCTGCCGCCGAACCAGAACCACCAGCGGCCGCCGGACCAGATCCACCCGCACCCGAGGCTGAAGCCGGAATCGTCGCTGGAGTCGAACCTCCAGGCGACACCACACCACCCGGCGCTGCCGGCGCACCCATCCCTGGCGCGGGCATCATCATGCCGCCACCAGGCGAGCCAGCACCCACGCCGCCTGGTGCGCCCCCCACCGGCGGCACCACCGGCGCCGGTGCGTGAGCCCCAGACCCTGCCAACCCAGCAGGAGACGCCGGCGGTGCAGGACTTGTCCCAGCAATCGCAGCGCCACCAGTCCCGGGACTGGCAGAGGGAGTGGCCGCTCCCATCATCGACGGCGGCGACGACATCGGCGACACAGCATTGGCAACACCCGACCCGGCCCCCATACCCCGAGCGAGAGCCGCCGACGGATCACCAATCCCCGACCCGGACAACCCTGCCGCCGACGGTCCGCCGCCAGGAACCCCAGTCAACCCAGAAGCCGGCGACGCCCCAGACAACCCGCCAGCTCCAGAGGACAACGACGACAACGGATTACCACTACCCAATCCAGACAGACCACCAGGGAGACCGCCCCCACCGCCTCCACCGCTCGGCAGGCTCCCGAGCCCACCCGGCATACCAGCGCCGCCCATCTTCGATGAAGACGAACCCGGTGTTCGACCCATGACACCGGCCGGACCGGGCGCCATCGGCACAGCCGGGGAACCCTGCGCGTCCGGTCCCCCATCTCCGAGCGCGTCCGGTGTCCGTGGGCCGTTTCCCGCGCCGCGATCCGGCGCGACACCACTGCCGCCGCGATCACTCGCGCTCGTCGAGCCCGTTCCTTTGTCTCCCGGTCCATTCTGCTGCGGCTCGTCCGCGCGGCCTCCTCGATCCCAAGTGTTCTGGGGTTTCGGGATGCCGGGCTGGTCCAGAGGTTTCGGTCCAGAACCAGGCGTTTCTGCAGGCAGATTTGCCAACCGTCCGGACAGTGCGGCGAAGTCCGATCCGTATTTGGTCTGATTGTATGTGCGGTGAGCCTCCACTGTGGCCAGCCCATTTGCGTACGAAGCACGTGCGTCGCCATGCCAGCGCGCAATGATGGTCTCTCGGTCCAATGTTGTTTTCGCAGAGGAAAGCTCGTTGTGTGCGCTGGTGTCGTAGTTCTCATAGGCACTCGCGACGTCACGCAGCACACGTGCCACGTTCTTGTGCAGTTCCTGCTGTCCGCGGACCCACGCCGCACCGCGTTGGTAGTCGGCGGCCAGCTCCTGATTTCGCTCGTGGCCCTCGTTGAAGCCCGGCGAATCCGCCGCGTCTTCTCGCTGGGCGTTGGCGACGGCAAGCTGTCGGCGCGCCGCGTCGAGCTGGTCAGCGATCTGGCCATACCGCGCGGCTGCGGCCTCAATGGGCTCGGCCGGCGGCGCCTGGATATCTGGCGTAATGATCCGATGGGAGAATGGACGTAGGTTGTTTGTGCTTGCCACGGACTGCTCCCCCCCTCAACTTGTGTGGATCCCGAGACTGATTTACCCGAGGCCGCAGAGTCTGTTCACGGATACAACTGCTGCGTTTATCCTGTCGGTCGCAGCATCAGCTTCGGAGCCCATCCGCCGCATGGTGGCTTCCTCGTAATCGTTGTGAGCCACAAGGAAATCATGAATCGAGGCCTTGATTTCGGCCGGTGTGGCAACGTCCACTTGGCTCATCAGATGTGCTTTTTGCACGAGCGCGCTACGTGCCTCAATGCCTATCGCGTCCCTGGTCTCTGGCTCGTCCCAACCGAGCGGAGCGTTTGCAACCGCATTTCCGTTCTTAGCCATAGCTTCTGAGGCCGATACCCAGGCCATGCATGCTGCATCCTTGGCTGCAGCGGTCTCCGCTGCGGTGTAGACAGAGGGTGGCGCGGGCACGATCACGGTGTGTTGAGCGGGTTTGTCAGCGACAACTAGCCCGACCGCGCTGACAACCGTGGCGAGAGCTGAAATGGCGAGCGCACTGCCAGCGAGGACTGTCGCTCCACCGAATCTCGCACGTCGAGGGCGGTTCGCGACTGCTGCCCCAGAATCGCCATCTGAGGGCACCGGAGCGAGGTTGGTCGGACGTTCAGGGGCATGGATACTCATGTGGCCACCGGGATTACTGTCAGGGACTGCCGATTCGACTCATCGGTCTCAACCGCGGCTGTGACCGCCTCGCAGTTCTTGCGGGAGATACGGGCGCCTCGACTGCTGAGGGCGAGAAAGACGGTCTGAAGACCGGCTTCGGCGGCGGCCGACGCCTCGGCGACTGGAGCCCATCCGGGGAACGCTGCAGTGGTGGCAGCGGTGGAGCCGGTCGTAGCAGCACCGGTTGCGCCTGCGGCTGCGGACATGGCGCCGGTCGCAACAACCACGCCTGTCGTTGTTGCGTTTGCGGCGGCTGCGGGTTCTGGCTGCAGTTCGAGATGGCGTTGAACGGAAGGCATTAGCGGCAGACCTCATCAAGTCGATCGCCCCAGCGGACAACTTCGCCCCGGAGCTTGTCGAGCTGGTCGTTGGGGAGCTCACGGGTGTAGGCGTCCCCCAACGCAATCCAGGCGTCGATGTAGTGAGACGTTGCCTCTTGGACATCGGCCGGGGTGGCTGGCGGGGCGTGATTACGCATGTACTCGATCTCGATCATCAACACCGTTGAAAAGGTCGAGAGCGCCCCGGCATGTTCGGGTGAAACCCGGTTGCCCAACGTCGCCATCAGTTCCCTGTGTACGCCGCCGAGAGGTTGATCCACACTTACGCTCGCGTCGCAGGCTTCCTTCTTCGCCGCGGCGATCTGTTCTGGGGTGTAGGTCGGTGGCGGCGCGACCATCGTGGTTGTGGTCGCCGGCGGCGCAGGCCTCGTCAAGTTGATTGCGGTCATGATGATCGCCGCGATGCCGAGAAGGCACGCCGCCGCGCTCATGGCGAACACCCAGCGACCCCCGCCTCGTCCGCTGCTCTTGCCTGGTTCAGGCAGGGGTGTTGGAACGGTCTGGGGCGAACCGGTTGGAGGTGGCGGCGGTTGCGGTGCCGCTGAGGCCGGCTGGGTGAGGGTTGCGCCGGGCCTCGCCCATGCCGCATCGGGACCGGGCGCAAATGCCTGTCCGTGCTGCTGCGGGTGCGGCTCACTCACCTTCTCAGCCTAAACCGCAGCGCAGACATGCGGCTACAAGTAAGTCCGCATCCGAGTAGACATGCCTTCCGCAAATGCCCTACAAACCCATCGCCAGCTAATCGGGCAGATCACCGTGCCGGTAATGTTCGCGCCGATATTCCGCACCAATTCGAGCACTCAGCAAATGGCCTTGACCGTAGGCGTTCACACCAGTGTCAGCCACATCCAGCGCTCAGGTGAACGGCGCCGCATGGCGTGCACAAATCCGTTGAGTCCTCCGTTGAATCTGGCGATCACCGGCAATCGATCGCCTCCCTGGTGTAGCGCAGCGTCCAAGATATTTTGCTTTGACAGGCGTTCGCTGGTGCTCCCGAACTGTGCCCCGCACTCTTGGCATACAAACGGCCCGAAGACGACGGGAGTGTCTGGAGCGTCAACGTCAACAAAGTGCGCTCGCTTGAGATGCTCGTTGGTGATGACATGTGGACCGGTGTCGAGGCCAACGTGGTCGAGGATCTCGAGCACTTCATCGGCAGAGGCGTACCAACCCGGCAGCCCTGGCTTCCACAACGCACCGTCGTTGCTGTACTCGCTCAGATCCATCCATTTCGGCAACAGAGCGACGTAATCGTCGGTGACTCCGAGCCCACGCATCTCCTCCGAGACCAGGACGGTGCCGTCGGCGGCGTGCGTTTCTTCCCACAGCCCGTAGTAGCGGTAGGGCCAGCATTCTTGGTTCTGCTGGCGCCGGTCGAGCACTACTGCGCGGTCGATGACGGCGGTGATAATCAGCGGGTGTGCGCTGGCGGTGTAGACGCTGCCGATTTTCGGATGGTTGAAGTCCGGATCCGGTTCGAGCTGGCCTTGCGGCTCGACGCTATACACGTCGCCGGGAATCTCATGTCCGTCTTCGTTGACGTAACGAGCGGCATAGCCTCTCGCTGAACCCAGATGGGTGGTGCAGTACACCAGGTCCGGGCGATATTTGGGTTTGGTCATCGCGCGCAGTCCCGGAGAGTGTGCGTAGGCGCTGGTGTAGTCGAAGCCCAGATGGGCTGCGGGATAGATGATGTCGCCGGGTTGCTTGCCGGGAATTCCGCCGTGGTACAGGCGAGTTTCGGACATCGCGTCAAACCTCGTCAAGCTCGTCGTCGTACTCCTCGGCGATCGTGATGGGCACTGCGGCATGTTCCTCGGCAGCTGCTGTCACAGCCGATTTCAGGGCGGTGTTCAGCAGTTCCTCAAGTCCCTCGTGGGTGTATCGAACCGTGCAGCCCTCAGCCAGCGACAGTGAAACCAGTCGTCCTCTGGCGTCCACGGACAGCTCAACATCGCCGTCCCCTGCGGTCACGTCAATGCCGATACTGTCCCATTCGGCGCGAAGCTTGCTCAGCACGTTGCTGATGCGCTCGACCCGCTGAATCATCTGTCTGCTGAACTCGGCGTCGGCTTCGTAGCCTGGGTATTCGTAGACGGTCACGATTCGTCGCCCTTCGGCAGATCAATGCGTCGGCGACGGGTGACGGTGACCGCGGTCGTCGGAGTGGCTTTGACTTCTGCTGCCCTCTTCTGTTCGCCAGTGGGGTCATCAGCTTGCTCGGTATGACGGCGCGGCACCTGGCCCTTGACCATCTCCGAGTTTGGCTCGGTGGGCAGGTGAATGGACTTGTCAGGTTCCTTGACCGGCCGCGCTCCCCCGCCGCCACCACCCATGCCAGCGCCCGCCATCGGCGGCATCATCATCGGCATGCCGCCCGCTGCGGGTCCGGCGGCCGTCGCGCCGACCGCAGGCGCCGCGGCGCTGTTGATCGTCGGTGTAGGACCGGCAGGTCCGCCCATCGCGAGCATGTTGCCGCTTGCGGGCGACAGGGGGCCAGGTGCTCCACCGGCGGGTTCGGTCCCTCCACCGCCTCCACCGCCGCCTCCAGAGGACAAGCCGCCGAACGAGTCGGGTTCCAGTCCAGATGTGTCGAGTTCGCCGAGTTCGGGTTCGGCCAGTCCTTCAGTCAATCCCTGCACCGCTTGGGTCGCTTGGGAGGCAGCCGACTGGACCTGCTGTCCGATGGCCGACGGGATGCTCGTCACTGCGCCGAGCGCACCACCCAACGCGCCGGCCAGCATCGTGGGCAGCATCGCAGCCATCGGTGCCATCTGGCTCACCATGTCGCCCTGTCCTTGTCCAGCCAGGGCGGGATCGCTCGTCGGCAGACCGTCTGATCCCAGCTCTGCACCCGCGAGCGCAACGTCGTCACCGGGCACGGCGGCGGCAGCTGCGTCGTCGACATGTTCGCCGACCGCGGGTGATTGGCCGACTGATGCGGGGTCGCCGTTGCGGGCACCGGGATCGGTTTGACCGACCACCGGCTTCACCGGTGGCGGGGGTGGCGGCGCGGCGGGCAGTTCCCCCAGGTGGTAATTCGCCGAGGCGATCCCCGCTCCGGTGTTGAGCGCCGCCAACTCGGTCTTGAGCTGTGTCACCACGCCCGAATATGCACCTGCGAAGCGGGCGTTGAGCGTGGTCGCGTTGGAGAGCTCGCGTTCCTTGTTGGTGAACGCCGCAGTGCGAGGGGTGTCCTTTTGAGCTGTACTGAACCGCTCCCGATGCCCGCTGGCGGCCTGAGCGACCGTCGTCGCGTGGTCTCCCATTCGGTCTGCCCAGTTAGCGAATCGCGTCAGTGCTGCCGCCAGCTCAGGACCTGTCTGGCCGTGAAGTGATTGCTCGACTGCGTTGACCGCCGATCGGGCGGCGCTGGCCGTTTGACGGAAACCCGCACTGTAGCGGCCGCACGCAGCCACGAACGATGTTCCAGCTTCGCTTTGGCCGCTTTCCATGATCGCGGCCTGGACCTTGCCGGGCCGGGCCGCTGTCGGAACGATCGGCACATCCGGCGCGACGGCATTCGCTGTGGCGGCGGGATTCATTGCCGCAGTGACCCCGCCGTGGGCTCCAGATTGAAGGCTAGACAGGGACGCGGCGTTCTCCCGGTCCATATCGGTGAACACGCGCGCTACTTCGTTGACTGCCTGGACAGCTGATTGCAGCACCTGAGCCCCGTCGGCTGCGCGGGACGCCATCACAGCGCCATGCTCGGATAACCGTGCGGCCGCTGAGGCCGAAACTTCATCGCCGGCCAGAGCAGCATGTGCCGGCGGTGTGGCCGCTAGGGCAACCAAGGTTGATGCCGCTGCGGCGAGCTGACTCGACGCACCGGCCAGGCCTGCATCGTTGGCATATAAGGCCACCATCGGGCGTGTCCCCCTCTCCCTGGTTGGTTTCGGCTAGAAGTCGATCGTCTGCTGATACTGGCGCACCTGCTGCTCAGTTGGGAGCTGCGGAAGAATTCCCTCCACATGATTGGCGGCCATCTCCTGCCGGAGTGCCAACTGCGAGCGCAGGTAGGCCAACGTGTTGAGTCGCACGATACGGTTGGCGAGCTCATCGTCGGTCAAGTCCAGAGCCGGGGCTTCCAGCTGAACAGCGAGGGTGTTCCCGGAGCGGCCCACACGCACAATCACCGATTCGTCTCGGCTGGCCGCCTCAAAAGACTCCACTCGGGTGGTTGCATCAAGCACTGCGCATAACCTCAATCAGTGCGGATGGTCAGATTGCTGACGTTCTCGGCGGTCATGTTGTCGAATGCGGTAGCCGCATTGCGCAGCGCCGACGCCAGCTCGCGGTTCTTGTTCTCCTCGGTTTGCAGCGCCTGCTCCCGCTTATTGATCGCTTCCACAGCGGCACGCCGTGATTCGTGGAATAGCGGGCCCCAGCTTTCGGTTTCGGTGACCGCACGCGAATGCTCGGCGCGGGCATCCGCGCACTGTTGGGCTACTTTGTCGTAGTAGATCGCGGCCTGTCGCAAATCGTCCGCAGAAAACTGCAGGTTCACACTCATGAACTTACTCCTGACGGGTGGGGGTTGGATTCACTCACTTTGGTGGGCTGGGTGATGTAGCGGACGCGGCGACCACCGGCTGAGCCTGGGCGGTGGCCTGTGGTCGCTCCCAGCCCAGGAACGTCGACCCGAAGTCGATGTCCTCCAGCGGCACCGCTCTACCGTTGGACCACACCTTGTCGTTGCCCAGCGCCATGATGCGGTGATCAGTGAATTGCCCAACGTCGCCGAGAATCAGCCGGGACTGACTCACCGCGTTCGTGGTCACCGGGGCGCCGGCCGGGGACAGCGTCAGATTGGCGTCGCGGTAGGCCTGTTCGAACGGAGTGCCGCCCACCACCGCCCGGCTGGCTTGGGCTACCGCTGCAGTTTCTGCGGTCACCGGATTCTCAAAGCCGGGCACCTTGACGCTGAGATCGTCGGGTGCGGGTTGGCTCGTGCCAGCCGGAGTGACCTGCCCGCTCTGGGCCTCCGGCGCGTTCGGGTTCGTCGCTGCCTGTGGCCCAGCGGGATTGGGTTGGTTTCCTTCGCCGACCGGCGGGTCCTTCAACTCGCCGTGCTCGTCCTTGTCGCCCTTCTCATCGCCGGGGGCCTCGGCCTTGTCGCCAACTGGTGGATCGGTGAGCGGATCCGTGGACTCCGCCCCTGCAGCCTTCGCATCGCGGATAGCCGATCCGATCCCAGATCCGATGTCACCCAACGGAAGTCCGCCACCCATCGCGCCGCCACCACCACCGAACGGCATCATGCCCCCAAGCATGCCCGGCAGTGATCCCAGCGCACCCATGCCAGGTCCGAGCATCGAACCCAAGCCCGACATCAGCGGATCCGATGCCAGCCCATCCAACAGCGGATCCTGCTCCAGACCGGCAGCTCCTGCGCCCGATTCACCGGCGGCCGGAGCGCCGGCAGGTCCAGCTCCCGACGCGGGCTGGCCGGTGCCGCTGCCAGTTTGGTTTTCCCCGCTGGGCTTATCGCTTGACAGCGCCTCGTAGCGAGCAGCCAATCCGTCCAGGACCGCGCCGTGAGACGCCGAATCCAGACCCTTGGACTTCAAGACGCCGTTGATCTCATCGGTCTTTCCCTGCAGGAAGCTCGCCAGCTGCTCCTGGCCAGCCGGCGTATCCAGTGTCGGACCGAGCTTTTGGACTTGATCGATGATCGACTTCTGCAGCTCGCCGAGTTTGGCCTTGCCTTCGGCGCTGGAGTCCTGCGCCTTCAGCAGTGCGTCGATGAGTTTCTCATCGGCCTCGTTGAGAGCTGTCCGGTTCTTGGCCAGCGCCTCGTCGAGACGTTTGGCGACCTCGGCCGCGGCACCGGTGAGCTCAGGGTTGCTGGCCGGGCCGGCCTGAGGAGTGGTCTCCGCCGGCGGGGTGATCGGCGGCTTGCCCGACGGTGCCGGTTGGTCCCCGCCAGGTGGCGGGGCATCAGCACCGGTTTTCAGCGGTGGCTGCCCCATCCCCTCCAACGCCTTGTTGATCACCGTGATCGACGACGTATCGGGGTCAATCCCCATGTATTTCAACTGCGCTCGCTGCTCGGGGGTCAGTTCAGTGGCCAGCGGCATGTCGAACCGCGGCGACTGGGGGGCTGCGCCAAGTACCTGGGAGATGCTCCCCACGAGATCACCGACGATGAGATCAGGCCAAGCGGTCATAGGCGGGACGATATGGCGTGGCCACTGCCGATTTCCAACAGTAGCTCCACATTCGCCGCAAAATTGGCCGCTGGACGGCCCACTGGCGTTGTGCGCGGCGCATCGTCGAGCTACCAGGCAGTCTGTGCGGCCTCGGCGTCGATGGCGTCGATCGCGGCGGTGATGATGTCCCAGAGCGGACTGTTCGTACGCACGTAGTACACGCGGCGGGAATCTTCCGGATGCTCGATATCGAGCATCCCCAACTGCACCAACCGATTCAGCTCTTGGGTCACATTGCTCGACGACGCATGCTCGATGTCGCGCGGCTCGGACTGGAAGAACCGGCCCTTGGGATGGCGCAATACCCACGCCGCGACCGCGAGTCGGCACTTGCGGCCGAACAGCAGTTCGCTGACGTGTGTCGTATCCACGGCTTCCAGTATCTACCCTCTACTATCTAGAATCTAGGTAGTAGATACTGGATGTTCGGGAACGGAGCGAGGATGACCACGGCCACCCCAGCCCCACAGCGGCGGTCGCGTGCCGGCTCAGAGACCCGGCAACGCGCAGCCAAGATCGACGTGCGGTTTGACGACGACGAACGCGCCCTCATCGACCGGGCTGCGGCCGCTTCTGGCCTCAAACCATCCACCTACCTGCGCATTTCGGCCCTAGAACGGGCCGCGGCCACACTCGCCAGCTAGCGCCACCGCACGTTCGCGCTAGCTGGATGCGCGGTCGGACCGCGTGTCGGTGCGGTCAGACCGCGCATCTGCGTGTCACCATGCCAGCATGAGCGAGTCACACGACGCGGACGTTGACGATAACGATCCGATTGCGACATCCCGGCGTGTCACTGGCTTTTCCAGAAAACCTGCGGGCAAGATCAGCCGCATGGCTGGATCAAATCGGGGGCGGCCGTCCCTTGGCGAACGCGCCACTGTGACCGCCACCTTGCCCATGACTGTTCGCAAAGCAGCCGAAACCGCTGCCCACGACCACCACATCGACCTATCGCCGTACTTGGCCGATCTCGTCTGCTTTCACTACGGCCACCCTGAACTGATGCGGCACCTGTCTCAGGCCATTCTGTCCGACAGCCCAAGTCGCATCAGCGATCTCACCGTGGACACCTTCGGCCGCCATGTGACGATCCGGCTCCCCCTGCCGGTGGCCGAGCTCGTCGAATTCGAGGCCAGCGACCGCGCCGTCGAACGCTCAACCCTGCTCGCCGACATCGTCTGTCTGCGAATGGGTTTCCCCGGATTGATCCGCGCTCTCGACAAGGAGGTTATGCCACTGGCGATCTGACGCCCGGCGCGCACTGCCCGACAAATATGAGTCTTGGTGGACGACGGTGGTGTGCCTACAACTTCATAGCGCGGATCTAACCCCATAACGACGAAAACCCCCGGAAAAACCCGAGGGTTTTGTCTGAACCGAGTTGGCGCTCGGTTCGGGGTGCATCCGCACCTACATCCCCGAAGGGACTGTCCTTGTCCGACAGGTCTCACGGTAGCGCATTGCCGTCCTTCGGTCTACTGCGCACGCACCGTGTTCAACACTTTTCAACACGGGGTGTCGACGTTTTCGACGTCGCTGCTTCCGTGTCCGCTGAGGTCGATCGCTCCCGGCCGATCTCTCCCCGACCAGCCACTTATCGTGGCTGCAGTCCGACGCGCCGTCGCCGCGGCATCGTCCGGACCACACGCACAGCCGACGTTGTGCGGATTCGACGGGCACATCGCGCGCTCAAGCGTGCGCTGCCGCCCCCGAGCTCCTTCGTCAACCTGGAGCTGGAGGCCGACGCCTACGCCGGCGTCGCGTGCTGGAGCGGTGGACATTCCAGATGGGCTCACCTGACCGTCCCCATCGCCTACGAGCTGCGCTATGCCGCCATCCGGCCGCAGATGTGCAACGGTGGGATCGACAAGCAGAAGCTGGTATTGGTGGCCGCGGCCATGGCGCGGTTCGCCGACTTCGACACAGGCCGCAACTGCCGGCCGAGCAACACTCAACTCGCCTTGTGCACATGCCTGCCCGTACGCACGATCCAGCGGGCCCGTGAATGTCTGCGGCTCCTCGGCGTGGCCACCGAGGTCCTGCGCGGCCGCCAGCGCACGTACACCGAGCGCATGGCGTCCTGGCGGATGGGCGACCGACACCGTGGCTGGGCATCGGTATGGGCGCTCCACGATTTTGCGCTGGTCAACAAGGTTATCCACAGCTTGTCATCCCACCTGGAACGGTCTCACCTAAGCACCACAGTCCCTTCTAGTAAGAGAACACTCACTACCCACGGGCGCGCAGAGCGCACCCGGCAGGCGGGCGCTTCGCGCCGCCGAGCTCCAGACAAGGAAGGTCTGCGCCTTGCCACGCTATGGAGAGCATCTCCCGGTGCCCCACGGTGGTGCCAGCGCTACTCAGCCGACAGTTGGGCCGCGATGCTGGCCGCCCCCGCAGCCGCCGGATGGAACGCCCGAGATCTCACACAGCTGGTGCGGGACTGGCTCGGCTCCGGCCGGCGCATATCCGACAGGCCAACCCGCCCCATCGCCCTTCTGGGAACGCTGCTTGCATGGCATCTCAGCCATAACACGCTGTTAGACCGACCCGCCGCGCTCGATGAAGCACGTGAGGCCGCTGAACTGGCGGCCGCGGCCGCGCGCAAGGCGAATCAAGCAGCCTCACACGCTGCCTTCCTCGCTGACCGTGAGCAGGCCCGTGCTGCTTTGTCCGGTGAAGGTCGGGCGTGGGCACGCAGGGAAGCCGCGCGGCTGGCACACCAAAGCGCAGCCCGCCGCACGGATGCCGCCCGACGCGAGGTGGAGCAGCGCACAGCACTACTCGACCAAGCGAAACTTCCGCGTCAGTGCGACCGCCCGTCATGAGTTTTCTGGAAACGGCCCGGCTCGCGGCCAATTTCCGGGACAGCGCGCGTACTTCGCCACCCCGCTCCCCCACCACCAACCGTCCTCTTCTGAGGTTGGGGGCCACTGGGAGGCGGCCCCCAACCTCAGAAGAGGAGAGCGGGAGAGCAAGCCTCGTTACGGCGCGGTGTCCTTCCTGCCGGGCAGAAACGCGTTGAGTACCGGCGCAATCCAGGTTGACCTCGTGTCGAAGCCCAATTCTGCTCCGATCCGGTCGATGACCTCTTCCTGCTGAGGTGTTGGGCTGAACGCGATCTGCGCACTGCCGCCACCGAGATAGCGCACCGCGGAGGGGTCCGCTGGGAACAGATCATTCGTTGGAGCGGTGCTGTACCGCGACTCCTTGATGATGTCGGCGAGCTTTCCGTCCTTGTGGTGCTGGCTGATCGCCTCCAACACCACGTGCAAGTTGGTCGACTTCGCAGAGTGCCGGTAGTTCTCGAACCGCTTTTTGACTCCAGGACTGACATAGACCGCGCTGGTTGGCTTTGTCCGGGTACGCGGCCGGCCTGGCTTCCGCGCAGCAGGTTTCGGCTCCGGTGTGGGTTCCGGTACTGCCCTCACCGAGGGCTCGTCCAGGTCCGGCACGCGCGGTGCTGCCGGTCGATCCGGCACAGGGGTCAACGGAGCAGCAGGCGGATCACCCACGAGGCCGGCCAGACCAGAGCCGCGGCTCTTTGTTGGTTTGGTGATGTCGCCGAGATTCTCTGCGGGCAGCTGTTGCGGGGTCAAGCTCATGGCCATACTCCTTCTTCGATCATGTCGGCACGGGTCTGCGATCCACGTCTGAGAATCTCGCCTGTCAGTTCTGCGAAGTCCTCGGCAACTCCGGCAGATGTCTTGCTGACGACGGCATTGGCGTCGGCCTTCCCCTTTCGGATCGCCGACCGCGAGGGATTGTTCGCGATTTGCAACTCGAGTTCGTGGGCCAACCGACCGAACTTGGGCACGTCTCTGCCAACTGCTTCCGAATGGCGAATGAAGGACTTGAACATCACGTCCTCGTTCTGGCCCAGGTCCGCTGCAACATTCTTACCGTGCTCCTCGCGGATCTTCCGCGACGAGCCACCTGACGCAAACACAAAGCAGCCCAGCAGCATCACGTACGGATTGAGCTCTCGCATCGCCCTCAGATCGCCGGCCAACTCTCGCAGCCCAGTCCTCGACAGGTCATCAGTCTTCATCGGAACAACCACGAACCGTGCCGCGCACAGGGCTGCCTGAAGCAGCAACTGGTTCTCCGGCGGCGAGTCAATGAAGATCACCCCGTACTGATGACTGATCTGCTGAAGTGCCACCGCCAGCGACATCAACACCTGTTTGGCCGCTTGCGGATTCCCCATTTCGGCTGCCAACACCGGTGCGATACGGCGGACATACGGACCACCAGGCACCACATCAAGCCCTGGCCGCACATCACGAACCGGACTCAGCGCAGCCCCAGCGGTGATCGCGCTGTACAGGTTCCTGCCTTTGTCGTCGGCCTCCGAATTGGCGAAGCCCAACATGTTCGCGACGTTGCCCTGACCGTTCAGATCGACCAGGAGAACGCGAGCACCATCAGAGGCGACAAGAGCGGCGCCGTGCGTCGAACACGTCGTCTTCCCCACCCCGCCCTTGCCGTTCGCGTACAGATAAACATTGCCGAGCTTGCTCCAATTGACCGCGGGTTCTACCAGCCCAGATTCACCCCAAGCGGCTACGCTACTAGTCATGCGGGCGCCTCACTCTGCGTTGATCGGGAGTCCATTGCGTGCGCCGCACTGCAACCCATCGGGTGCTGTCCGCCACGCGTTTCCGTGCGGATCAAAGTCTATGGCTCTGGACGCGACGCGCCATTCGACACCACGCCGCGCGCATCGCCCATCAGTAAGTGCTGGGCACGCTATGGCGCACCGTTGCGGCAGGCATTGCGGAGGCCACAGCAAACAGCACTCGGTCCCGGGCATCGTTCGTGACCCCGCTCGCGATAGCGACTGGCGTCCGGCCCGGAGCTGTGGTCCGGACGCCGCATCGAGCACCTGTCTGCGCCTGTCTTCCGGTGTCGTAACGGGTGTGGCGCACCGCCAATTGTGCGATCGGTGCACACGCGCGATGTCTCGCACTCTGCCTAATGCGTCCAATAACTGCATGTCAGATGCTGCGCCGTGCACGTTCCCGCATCTCCTCCGGTATGGGCCGCAATACCTGACCGGATACCTGCCTCAATACCTGGAAGGAAACCATGCTCTCAATTGTGCGCGGTATTGATCGCGATGCTTCCTGTGTGGCACTGGTTGCCACTCTGCCGCAACCGGTGCACCTTGTTGTCGCGGTTGACAGCAACCATGTACGCGCCACCGTGGCGCACGCAGTGGCTCGATTCGTTGCGCACGAAACCTGGTCGAAAATTCGTTTCATCGTTGGGCGTGTCGCGCGTTGCGTTGTCTGCACCGAGCCGTGCAGCGGCGTTATGACGCCGACCTCGGTCGATACACGTGTCTCAACGCCGTGCGTCGCAACACACGAAATGCATTGCACGGCATCACCACTTATGACGCCTTCTGCACGCCGACATATGCGCATACCGATCAATCGCTCGGCTCTGCCTAGAACACGTCCGCATGTGACCAGTGCAATCCACAACCATGCATCGAAACCCGTTGTTCGACATACGTCCAGCACTGTCAACAGTGGTATCTGGCTCACAGCGCCGAAGCGCACTAGATCGGACACGGGTGAATCAACTGCGCCCGCAACGCGATACAAGACGGGCGCCGAAGCTGTGTACACGACACGGCGCCAAACTGCGTAATCGACCCAGTTGTCAATCCGTGCCCGTGCCGGTGCATTCACCCCAGCCAACGTGGGGAGTGCACCGGGCCATCCATATCCGCTGGCCAGCGATCGCTCTCACTTGCTGCCGCCCTGACCTGGGCATTTGCAGGCGAACCAGCAGCGAAACCACCAAGCGACACACGTTCCTACCCCCTAGCTGCCCGTCTGGCTGAAGAACCCCGTCCATAGGCGGCATCTATCCGGGGAGGTCAAGTTCGGGGCTCAGGAGGCAGCGCAGCGGCTTCTCCCAGGTCGCAGACAGCGTCTCACCGCAAACGCGCGCTATGGCCCAGCAGCGGGCGGTCGGCCGGAGCATTCAAGAGTGAGGGCGGACGGCTTCCCAAATCTGAGTTCGGTGGAGTTGGGGTGGGTGTTGGAGGTTGGTGGTGGTGTTCGTTCATACTGCGGGGCATGTCACTTGATGCGCTTGTGGCCGAGGCCGGTCAGGTGCTCGGTGACGCGCGCAAGATGTTTGGGCCTGCGCCGGCGGCCGGCGGATGGTCGAGCACACCGGCGCTGAGCGCTGGTAAGGACAGTTTGGCCCAGGCCGGGGGAGTGCTGGCGGGGTGGGGCGGAGCGAGCGCGACGACGCATCTGTCGGCCAGCGGCGGTCGTGTGGTGGCTCTGGACAATGTGATCGGCGCTGATCGAGGAACTGCGCCGGGTTTCACGGGGGCGGCCCAGACCTCTCAGTCTGGTGGTGGCGGGATGGACGACGTCAACGCCGACACGCGTAGGGGAGTGGCTGCGATTGCTCCGAGCACCGACACCCCGGCCGGTAAGACGCAGCTGGTCAATCATCTGCAGTCCCAGCTCGACCGTGCCAAAGCGTTGCTCAAGGTTTCCGAGTCGCGCAACGTGATGCTGGCCAATGCGATTCGCAGCGCTGCAGGAGGCTATGGCGGCGGTATGCCGATGGGTGGCGGTATGGGTGGCCCGATGGGCGGCGGGATGCCCATGGGTGGCGGGGGAATGGGCGGTGGTGGACTACCCGGCCTCGGCGGCGCCGGCCTGATCCCCAACCTCTCCGCCTTCACCCGCAACAGCTCGTCCCGGCGCGGGACTTCATCCTCGTCGGCCTCTGGTTTGAATCTTCGAACGCCGGTGCCGTCAGGCCCGGGCGCCGAAGCGTTCCGCGCCGCGGTACGACACGCCCTCGACATCAAGGGCATCACCAACCCGCGAGCGCGCGCCTACTGGGAAAACGGCATGATGGTCGTCGCCGACCGCGAGTCGGACTTCAACAACCGCGCGGTCAACAACACTGACTCGAACGCCCAGAACGGCGATCCCTCCGCAGGCACTCTGCAGTTCATCAAGGCCACATTCGACGCCTACCACGAACCAGGTACCTCAACCGACCGTAGCGACAACGTCGCTCAAGCTGCGGCCTTCATCAACTACGCGATGGGCCGCTATGGCGTTAATCCCGACGGGCATGACCTGGCCGCCAAGATCCAACAGGCCGACCCGACGAGACCGCCGAAAGGCTACTGACACAACCGATTCATTGTGGTGGTGGTGTTGGTGTTGTTGTGCTGCCGGTTGGGATGCCGTATCGGTCAGTCCACACCAGCCAGCCCCATCCGCGGCTGTGCGCGAAACTGCGTCCGGCGTCGAACTTGTTCTGATTCACCGCGTACCCGACCTCGTAGATCGGCTTCACCTCAATCAGCACCGTGCGGCCATCGCGCAGTTGTGCCACGACATCGGGGTAGTACGGCCTTGCCTGACCGCCCCACTGGTAACGGACACGTACGGGTTGTTCTTGAAATGTTTCCACCAAGGAGCTGTCGTTCAAGATGCGCAACAGCCGCGCCTCGAACCGGCTATCCCAGGCGGCCTCGCGGCCCAGCTTGTCGAGAAATGTTGCGCCGCGTCCTTCTTCATCGATATCTACGCGGCGAGCCGCGCGGCTGGGAATCGGGAAGGGGGACATGGTGGTGTCGGCCGGCCACTCGACGTGACTGAGCCAGCGTTGCAGGTGTGAGGTGGCGTAGGTGTCGGCTACGACCGCTTTGCGCTCAATGCGCTCTAGCTCTCGCAGCCGATGGCGGACTCTCCCGACTCGGGAGCGGACCTCGTTGGCAAGCTGTTTGGTGTCGGACACCCGATGCCCGGCGAGGCGTAATTTCATGACTGCGAAACTCTTTGTCAACGGGCCGGTCTCGGTCGCGCATGCCTCCAGAGCGAGCCGCCGAACAACTGGCTCAACATCTGCGGCGGGACCGTACCGCTCAGTCAACGTATCGCGGGCATTTCTATCCTCCACAGACTTGAGAGCCCGGCCGGCCACTCGCATCACGGAACGGTCGACGAGTTGGCGGACCCGCTCGCGTGAAATCCCATGTTGGTCGCCGATCTCCTGCAAGGTGGCGCGATCCTGGCCGTCTAGGCCGAATCGGGCCGTCAAGATGCTGCGCTCGTAGTCATCGCGGGAGTAGCGGCTCAGCATCGAGGACACCAGCTCGTGGACCGGTGCGACGTCGCAGCCCAGCTCATCGAGCCAGACGCAGAAAGGATCGACGTCACCGGGATGTACCAGCGGCGGTGGAGACAACGGCTGACGGCAGGCCATGGGATCAAACGCTAGCGGTGACTTCCGACATGCGGTGGCCGGTAGAGGTGGTTGGGCGGCAACGGGTCATCCGCGCCTGCATCAACAATCTCGGGTTCGGCTCCACCACCGTCGCACACGGGGCGTGCGCGAGGGCAACTCAGTAACCGGCCGCGTTTCCTGCTCGACGGCGGGTTTGCCAGGCTGTGGGGGAGCGACTCCGAGCACAGCGGTGCGTATGGCTTCGAAATCGCGCCGACGCCATGCGTCGAAAAGTGCAATGGTCGTGACGACCGGGATCGTCAAAGACTGCACGAATTCCGGTCTCGTGTACGCCTGGTGGGCGCGGTCGCCGGGATAGGTCTTGATCTGATGGTTGATGACGAGCGAAACGCCCTCAATCGCAACGTCTGGCCGTAGGGCTGACCAGGTGTCGAGGTGTCTCCGTGCATCTCCAACAAGTTTCTCTGAGGCATTGCCCGACTCGCTTTTGACCTCGACCAGGCGCTGTCGAGCTTGGTAGGTGACGAGTAGGTCAGCGCTTGCAGTGTTCTTGAGGTCGCTGTCGAGGGGAACAGCCGTCATCCCGGCGTCCGTCAGCACTGCCGCGACAGCATCCTCGAGAGATGTGGACCTGCCGTACAACAGGTTGAAACGCACCTCGTCTGCAGCGGAACGGGCTTCCTCGAGTATCTCGTCGAGCTGCTCGCACTGCACCCGGTATTGCTCGTCGAGTTCCGCCCGGGCCGCAGCCGCGGACGTTTCGGCAACAGTCTGCAGGGCAGGATCTTCGCCGAGATTGGCGTGGATTCGGCGTACCGCCGACGGCACGAACTCTGGAATGGCATGCTGCGCCAGCCATTCCAGAACGGTCTTCCAGGACGACAACCAAGGAATGATGTAATGACGGAGCTGCTCATCCGGGGAGATCCACACCGCGGCGACCACTTCCCCGGTTGTCGAGACGAGCAGGGGCTGCAAGGAGCCGTCGGGTTCCACCTTCTGCCCCGGTCCACCGCTTCCGGAGAAGATCATCGTTGCGCTGCGGTCCAGCGTCCACCAGTCCATGGCGAGATCACGTGTGTTGATCAGCCGTAATGCCAGGTCACGATCGGCACGTCCCAAACCTTCGACGATTGCGGGAACGACAACAAGTGGCGTGCGAAAGCCGCCCACTGAACCAAAACCATTCGCAGAGCCTGGAAGGTCGACACGTTCGTCAGCTCCGCCGAAGATGTCCCGGACATTCATCTCCGATGGTGGTCTGGGATGCCCGATCATCGACACCGCCAGTGCGACCTCGTTTCGATGACGTGACCCGGTGATGAACCGTGTCCACTCGGCCGCGCCGCGGTTGAAAACCTGGCTGGGTTCGATCGCGGCAAGCGCTCCGCTGCTGTCCTCACCGATCCACCGTGGTGTCAAACCGAGAGTGCGCCAGTCGAATTGCTCCGAGGTGAGCGTTGGGCGGACCCCTGTGCCGCCGAGGGATTTGTATCGCTTCACGGAGCCGTTGGGTACCTTGTCCCACAGTGCCGGCGGCGGGTAGCCGATATGTATGTCGTACGCCTCAGCCACACGACGAGGGTAACCGCCAGTTCAGACATGCCAGCATGCTTTGCCGCCTACAACGTCGCCGCCGGGCCAAACATCATCGACAGTTCCCAGCGCACCAGGTCGATCCCGTTGCGCACCCGCGGATCGTCGGGATCTAGGCCTTCGGCTACCGCGGCGAGCCGCTCGTCAGCATCCATAACAGGTTCGACGCAGCGTTGGCGCGTTTGGTTCCACTGACCCGGAGCGCTTCCTCAACCCGCCTTCCCCAGCCTGATGCTGCACGCCACCGCATCGAGTTTTCGGTGGAGTTGGGGTGGGTGTTGGAGGTTGGTGGTGGTGTTCGTTCATACTGCGGGGCATGTCACTTGATGCGCTTGTGGCCGAGGCCGGTCAGGTGCTCGGTGACGCGCGCAAGATGTTTGGGCCTGCGCCGGCGGCCGGCGGATGGTCGAGCACACCGGCGCTGAGCGCTGGTAAGGACAGTTTGGCCCAGGCCGGGGGAGTGCTGGCGGGGTGGGGCGGAGCGAGCGCGACGACGCATCTGTCGGCCAGCGGCGGTCGTGTGGTGGCTCTGGACAATGTGATCGGCGCTGATCGAGGAACTGCGCCGGGTTTCACGGGGGCGGCCCAGACCTCTCAGTCTGGTGGTGGCGGGATGGACGACGTCAACGCCGACACGCGTAGGGGAGTGGCTGCGATTGCTCCGAGCACCGACACCCCGGCCGGTAAGACGCAGCTGGTCAATCATCTGCAGTCCCAGCTCGACCGTGCCAAAGCGTTGCTCAAGGTTTCCGAGTCGCGCAACGTGATGCTGGCCAATGCGATTCGCAGCGCTGCAGGAGGCTATGGCGGCGGTATGCCGATGGGTGGCGGTATGGGTGGCCCGATGGGCGGCGGGATGCCCATGGGTGGCGGGGGAATGGGCGGTGGTGGACTACCCGGCCTCGGCGGCGCCGGCCTGATCCCCAACCTCTCCGCCTTCACCCGCGGCGCTGGCTTCAAGAGAAGCGGACCCGGCGGAACATTGGGAGGGCCGGGCACGGCGGCGCTGGCCGGTTCCGGCGGCGGACCTCTGGCCCAGTCAGCGGTCAAAGCAGCGCTGTCCAAACGCGGAACCCCCTACGTATGGGGCGCTAAGGGTCCCAACGTGTTCGACTGCTCCGGGCTCACCCAGTGGGCATGGCGGCAAGCCGGCGTCACACTCGGCCCCGACACCTATAGCCAGGTAAAACAGGGTCTACCCGTGGCCCCCGGTGATGCGCAGGAAGGCGACATCATTTTTCCGAAAGGGTCATGGGGTGACAGGGGGCCAGGCCACGTCATGCTGGCCATTTCGCCTACCCAGGTGGTGCACGCGCCTCAAACCGGCGACGTCGTCAAGGTCGCGCCGATGCCCGCCGATTTCGTTGCTCGTCGTCCCGTCGCTGCCTGAGCCTGGAAGCGGCCCCAACTCAGCTCACCTGACGAGCAGCATCCCTGAGAACCTCGCGCTGGCGGTGAACATCGGCTAGCGCCGACATCGTCTCGTCGAACGCATCGGCCGCGTGCGGAAGGCTCGCGGCAATCACCTTTTCCAACTCCAGCAACATGCGGTCGAGCTCACGCAACGCCGGACCGGTCTCTGGATCATCGTGGCGCAGCATCACCGCGATCGACTTCGTCGCGATGGCTGCTACCGCACTGGCGATCGCCATGGTGTGCACCGTGGTCGACGCAGCACCCGTTGGCGACTGCGCCCCGACATGGGTGTGCACGACCGGCTCAGCCGCGGCTGGTCGCTCTCGACCGGTGTGGCCGGCGGGCGGTTCGTCACGCAGCATCGAGCGCAGGGTGCCGGGCGGCCAGTTCAGGGCAGTTTCCAGTTTGCGTTGGTTGCCCTCGCGGGGAAAGGTGCGCCCCCGTTCCAAGAACGCGGCGGTGTTCAGAGCGACACCTGCTGCCTCAGCCAGATCGCGTTGCGTGGCCATACCCATTTCGAGACGCCGGTCAGCCACAGCCCGGCCCACACGTGCGATCGCCGGGTCAACGCCGTCCGCCTCGTGTTCCGCCTTCGCCATCGCCACTTCCCGCTCGAATGCCTCACAAACTGCTGCTCGCACACTTGTGTCTTGTGAACCACAACTATAGGGCCTGATCAACCATAGAAGGCCAAACACGACCTGGTTTGTAGACATCCGCCCGTAATAGTCAACTAAACTCAACTAATGTTGAGTCAACTCACCCGCAAGGGGCATCCCGCCGCGACGGTCGCACCATCACCGCAGGTCACAGCCCGGACCGCGGCCATGGTCCTCATCGCTGCTGACACACTTGCCCGCGTCCGGCAGCGCTACCAACAATTCGTGGGCGATCCACGCTCAGCGCTGGACCGCCCAACACTGGCCGACAGTGCCGACCGCTTCGCACGAGCACTCGCCAAGGCATTCGACGACGCAGCCGAACAGCTCACGAAGTGCCCGCCCGCAGACCCGGCGGGGGCGGCATCCGCCCTCGCCGCGGCGCACGCCGCCGAATACGCATTTGACCTGGCAGACCAACACGCCCGACGCTCAGCTCGCCGCGGACTATATCCAGGCGGAACCCCGCCGCTCGATGCCCGAGCACTCGACCTCATCGAGGAGGCGCGGGCCAGCCTGGAACTCGCTGCCGAATCGACCGATGCTCACATTCGGCGCAATCACCGCCTCCGCGCACAGGCACTCGTGGCATCCGCCGGAGTCGTGATCCCCGAATTGCTGGAACCGGCCTGGACCGCGATCAGCGACGACCCGGGCCACGTCGAAAGCCGTGCGCAGTTTTGCTCAACAAAGAGCATGTAGAAAATCAACTAAAGGCGTGATATAACAACCATAGTTGACTACACAGGGTCGTCTTTACGCAGAAGGGGTCGACAATGGCGGACACACCGAGCGGCACTCCTCAGACACGCGGCCTGTGCCGCTACGACAATCCCGACAAGTGGTTCCCACGGCACCCCGTGCCACGCGCCCGCGTCATCCGGATCTGCAACAACTGCCCGTTTCAGCCTCAATGCGCCCAGGCCGCCCTCGATCTCGCAGAAACCGACGGCGTCTGGGCAGGCGTCCAGCTCCCGGGTGACCGCGCCGAAGACGGCGACATGGATGAGGCGCGCGAGAAGCTTCGCAAGGTCGCCGCGCGACAGCTCCATCCTCAGGAGTTCAACCGCCGCAACGACATCGCAGCCGCAATGCGCTTCGTCGCCACCGAACAACGCAAGTTCGACCAGGCATGGACCAACGCCCACGCCGAACACACGCGCCGTCGCGCCATTACTGCCGTCGCCGCCGCCCGCAAGGAGCAGATCGGTGCCTGATCGAAAGTTTGAGCAGCACCTCAACACCATGCTGCGCGATGACATCCTGGCTCAACTTCGCACCGCGGCGCAGCCGCGCAGTACCAGCGAGCTGCGAGCCAACGCACCAGCTCAGCCGCTACAGCCTGGTGGAACCGAACACTATCCGCCATTGCAAGAGCGCGTGTACCGAGCTCTGCTCAAACTCCACGCCGACGGAAAGATCATCAAGCATCCCGCCCGTGGCCGCATCGTCACCTGGTCGGCAGCGCGCAGCTGCGACGACGACGAAATCGACCGCCTCGAGGACGCCTTCAACGCTCCCTGCAGCGCCTACGCGCTTCAACTCCTGCTGGGGCGAAAGGGATCACCGTCATGACGTCACGCATGGCTCCCAACGTCGGCGACGAATTGAACGATGAGTACGCAGCCCCCCACGACTCCGCCGCTGGCCCATTGAGCTGGTCCGAAATTGCCTCTACAGGGACCATGACCGCCACCGCGCGTTCCTGCGCGGCTATCGAAGCAAGCGCAGCCGACAGCGCATCCACCTCAGCAGCAAGGGCGCACCGCTCCGCAATGTCAGCGTTGGATGCCGAGGGCAGGGCGAGCCAATCAGCTGCCAGCGGGGTGAACAGCCAGGTGAACCAGGTGAACTCGTGGTCCATCTGGTTCTTCGTACTCGGCATCCTCCTCGGTGTCATCCTCTGCCTTGCAGGGATCTTGACCACCATCCGCCTCCTTGAGGACAGCCGGCCGCCAGTCAGTGGTCAGCAACCGATAGTGGTCACCGAATACCCGCTGCCTCAGCCATTTTCGCCTTCTGACCTACCTGGTCTGATCCGAGGCTGACATGAGCGCCACCATCAGTACACCGAACCCAGGGTCCTGGCTGGGGGTGCTACTGCGCAGGCAACCACACCAAATCATCTACAACCATGGTGCGCCGTACCTGCAGCGGTGGTATCTCATTCCGCGAAACCCGCTGTGCAACATCTATCTGCACCGCTTCGTGGCATCCGACGACCCGACGTGCCACGACCATCCATGGTGGTTCGCATCGCTGATCCTCACTGGCGGCTACACCGAGGTCCAACCCAGTCGGATCACCTCCCGCCGCCCCGGCAGCCTAGCGCTGCACCAGGCCCAGCACCGCCACAGCGTGCGGCTGCCTCGCACTCCTGAGGGAAACGAAATCCCTTGCCTAACTCTCGTCGTCACCGGCCCTCGCGTGCGTGACTGGGGCTTCTGGTGCCCGCTGCGCAACGGCAGCTACCGATTCGTGCCCTGGAGGCAATTCGGCCCCGGCGGTTGTGGAGAAAGCGAGAGTGAGGCACAGCCATGATCCGGCCCTCAGCGAGCATCCAACGCCTCCATGCCATTCCAGCACCCGCCGCTCGAACCGGGCCACACCGTCACACGGTCCACAGCAGTGACGGTGTGAGGCTGTGCGTCTGCGATCACATCCCCGACGGGAATATCGAACACACCGTCGTGCTCCTCCACGGACTGTGCCTGCGAAGGCAGTCCTGGTACCGCCCAGCCCGAGCCCGACGCCGCCCAGGCATCCGCATCATCCAGCCCGACCACCGAGGACACGGCCGGTCCGAGCAGGCGCCGCTACACACCTATACACCAGACCGGCTCGCCCAAGATCTCGCTGAGGTCCTCACCGCTTTGCACGTCACCGGCCCGCTCACCCTCGCCGGGCACTCCATGGGCGGAATGACCGCGTTGAGCTACCTTGCCCGCCCGGTCAGCCAACAACCCGTACGCCCGCAGGGACTCGTCCTTATCGCGACCTCGGCCGGCAGGCTCACCGATCACGGCCTCGGCCGCATGCTCGCTCTGCCCGGCCTCGACACCGCCATCAACCTGGCCCAGCACTTTCCCCAGGCACTCACTGAGCGAGTCATGCGCGCCCTGGCGCAACCACTGTGCGATCTGGTCACCCACGACAAGACGGTTTCCGCGTCACTGGCCGATGCGTTCAGATCCACTCCGACATCAACCACACTGGGGTTCTTGCAATCCCTTAAGACCTACGACCGCCACCACGTGCTGCCCAACATCTGCGCAGCCACCACCGTGATCAGCGGGGGGACAGACCTTCTCACTCCACCCGTCCACTCCGACGCCATGGCCGCGGCTATTCCCGATGTCACGCGCATACACCTGCCCCACGCCGGCCACATGCTGCTGGGTGAGGCCGCCACCACCGTCAGCGACGCAATCCTGCGCACCGCCACCAACCCAGACGTCCAGCTGTACTCGTCCGACCAGGATCAACGAACGGCCATCTCGGCGCCTGCATGACCGGCCCCTCGGTGAAAGGAATCCCATCATGGCCACGACACTCTGCACCGATCAACGTCCGGTCGCGGCTCGACCGCCCGCACCTGCGCCCGACCTCGCCGACAATCTCACTCTCATGCTGACCGCGCGGCGCCGCCGCCACCTGCGCCGCTCCGCCTGGACGACACGATGACCCGGGCACACAAGTATCGCGTGTCCACACTCGATCGCGCCCAGCACAGCGCGCCCCGTCCCACCCTGTCACCGTACTTCCGCGACGACCAGGTGACGCTGTACCACGGCAAGGCGCTCGACGTCGCACGCGAACTGCCCAGTGGCTCAGTGGATTGCATCGTCACCAGCCCGCCATATTTCAACCTCCGCGACTACGGTGCCGAAGGACAGTACGGGCTGGAGTCAACACCAGCGGAATACGTTGCCAACCTTCGAGACCTCTTCAGCGAGCTGCGCCGCGTCCTCACCGACGACGGCACCCTATGGCTCAACCTCGGCGACACCTACAGCACCCGTGCTGACGCTTCAGCTGGGCCAACCTCAGGACGCAGCCGACCCGACGTCATGCCCGGGCGAATCAACACCACCGGCACCATCGGCCGGAAGCAGCTCCTCGGAATCCCCTGGAGGGTGGCCTTCGCGCTCCAGGATGACGGCTGGATCCTGCGCCGAGACATCGTCTGGGAAAAGCCCTGTGCCAAACCCGAAAGTGTCACCGATCGACCGTCATCACGACACGAATATGTCTTCCTGCTCACGAAATCACCGAACTACTGGTTCGACCTCGACGCCATCCGCGAATCTCACGCTGAGACCAGCATTAAAAGGGTAGCCGCCCACCGCTCACCAACAGGACGCGCTGCCCGTGAAGGCAAACCCTATGTCGGAGAAGGGAAGCGGGAAACGATGCGCCTCGACCAAATGAACCACCCCCGAGGTCGCAACCCCGGCGACGTCTGGTCGATCAGCACCATCCCATTCCCACACGCTCATTTCGCCGTCATGCCACCCACACTGGCCCAAAAGTGCGTCATCGCCGGATACAAACCCGGAGGGATCGTCCTCGATCCGTGCAACGGTGCAGGAACAACCGGCCTGGCAGCCCAACGCACCGGGCGCCGATACATCGGCATTGATATCAACGCCGACTACCTCGACCTCTCACTACGCACACGTCTGCGCGACGCCACATTGGACTTCTGCGTCGTCGACTCCGCCGCCGACATGCCCGAACCCAACGGCGATGGCCACGACACAGCCCCCACTCTCTACAGCATCGCAAGCGAAGACGCATCGTGACCAAACCGCCCGACGACGCTCACCACCACTGCCACCGAGCGAATGGACTGACCCTTTCATGCCCCTGACCGCGCTGATACCGCCTCCGTCGCAATGCCGCACATGCGGGCATCCGATCCGCTGGACCTACGCCTATGTGGCCGCACCGGATACCCAACAGGGCATGTCCGCGTCCCGACTCGAAAAGACAGTCCTACCAAGGTGCCCCGGCGGCTGCGGACAGACCGTCAGCGACCACCACGATCCGTGCGACTCCTGCTGGGACCGGTTGCCGACCGAGCTGAAACGCGGCCTACTGCTCTCCCTCACAGGTCTCGACATCAACGCTGCCCGCATCAACGTCGCCGCCTACTTGCATGCCAATCCAGGGCAGACAAGGAACCTAACCGAAAGGACGAATGAATCATGAGCACTCACACCCTCTCTCGACACATCCGTCCACCCCGCACTGTGGGGCGACGTCTTCGGCTCTTCCTGCGACACGACCCTCTCGCGCGCATCTCAAGCCCCAACGACGCGATCACGCTGGCTGATCAAACGCTGACCGGCATCGGCATCACCTACAGGGACACCATCTGGTGGTCGGGCATCGCGCGTACCCCGCTGGCCGCCCTCATCCACACGGCATCCGGGGCCGGTCACGGGCACGGAATCCAATGGGTACTCGACACGGCCCGCCAGCTGCACCTGGCTGACGTGACAGACCCGCTGTGGAACCAGGCTCAGGCATGCTGCAACCGGCCCACCACCACGATGACGCTGCGAACCGCACTTGCTCAGCTGCGGACTCTGCCGGTCGAGCATCGTCGCCACATCACCGCGTTGTTGGTCGAGGCCGCGGCCTGCCTACAGCAGAGCCGATGACCTCATCTCGCGCCGGATGCCGACATCTGTCACCTCGACCGGCGGCAAGGAGGCCGCGATGAGCGCCGTCAACCCTCGCGCGGCGGCGGCCCGAGCTCGCCGTAAAGCCCTTGCCGAGCAGGGATGGCGGAACTTCTGCGCCGCGCTGGGCTACCCAGATCCCGACACCATCACCCAGGAGAGGACAATATGGCAGGAAAGCGACGCACAGGTCCGGGCCAAGATCAGCCCGATCTGTTCAGCATCCTCGACGGGGAAGGTGGCAGTGACCAGCCCGGAGATACGCCAGATCGTGGACAACATCTACAGCCAGCACCTCCAACTACCCCAGAACTGGACCGCCGGCCAGCGCGAGAAGTTCCTGGAGAACGAGGCTTCGCGGATCAGCCTGCAGATCGCGGACCTAGCAGCCCAAATGGGGGAGCAGGCCGTTCAACACTGGCAGAACCAGAACGGTCACCCGCCGGACTATCTGACCAAAGTCGGGCTGCTGAACAACGCCCGGTCGCAGGCGATGGAAACAGTGCTCAACAACGAACTCTACGAACAGATTCCCCAGACCGAGGACCCCAACGATCTCGAAGCACCGACGACCGAGACACTGGCTCGCAGCCAGGTGCCCTGGGATCAGCGCTGGACGAGCCCCCGGTAT
Source organism: Mycobacterium farcinogenes (assembly GCF_019739075.1). Classification (NCBI taxonomy): domain Bacteria; kingdom Bacillati; phylum Actinomycetota; class Actinomycetes; order Mycobacteriales; family Mycobacteriaceae; genus Mycobacterium; species Mycobacterium farcinogenes. The sequence goes on from NZ_CP081674.1 coordinate 92,575, forward strand.
CGCAGCGAGCCCAGCGAGCAGATCGAGGACCTGGCCGCGGCGATTTGGCCGGCCCCGGATTTCTCGGCGGTGTTTCGGATCAAGGCGCAGTATCTGCTGGCGGCCCGCGCCGAGGACCAGCTTCCGCTGCCCACCCATCAGCACGACCCGCTGGCCGCGACACTGGCCGACCTGGTCTACAACGATCTGCGCCACGACGGCCTGCCAGAGCGCTAGCCCAACCCTCACTTTTCGACGAGGTCGTCGACCAACCCACCGACCCACGCACGATCGACCCCGGCGGCCACGAACTTCCGCCACCGCAACAACCGGCCGAGCCCGTCCCCACGCCAACGGTCTCGGCCGACCCCGACCAGCCGCAGCAGGATGTCGACCAGACCGCGCCCGGGCCGACAGCCCCCACCACACCGACGGCGGCATACCGAACCCCGACCGACTTTCCCGCCAGCACCGACACGCTAGTCCCCTCCGGAGCGAAGGCACGCGTCCGCGCCAACATCACCGCGATCGAGCTGCTCGAGAAGCTGCGCGAAGCCGACCGACCCGCAACCACCGACGAGCAGGCAGTCCTTGCCGCATGGTCGGGATGGGGAGCGGTGCCAGCAGTGTTCGACCACCGCAACGACACCTTCGCCGACCAACGTCAACGCCTCCACGACCTACTCACCCCCGATCAGTACCGCCAGGCCGAAGCCTCGGTACTCAACGCCCACTACACCGATCCCGCTCTGGCTCAGATCATCTGGCAAGCAGTGCGGCGTGCCGGATTCTCCGGTGGCCGGGTCCTCGAACCCGGATGCGGCAGCGGCACATTCATCAGCCACGCACCCGAAGACGCGGTCATGGTCGGAGTCGAGAACGACGCGATCACCGCGGCGATCGCTGCCCATCTGTATCCCTCGGCCCAGATCCGACATGAAGGGTTCGAAGCCACACGCGTCCCCGAGAACAGCTTCGCCGCGGTCATCGGCAACGTCCCCTTCGGCCAGTACGTCATCGCGGACCCCAGCCACAATCCTCAACGCCTGACCGTCCATAACCACTTCATCGTGAAATCGTTGGCCCTGACCGCCCCTGGTGGATACGTCGCGGTCCTCACCAGCCGCTACACCCTCGATGCCACCAAAGACACCGCCCGCAGCGCCATCGCCGGATACGGCGACCTCATCGGAGCAGTTCGACTGCCGTCCAAGGCATTTAGCCGAGTCGCCGGAACCGACGTGGTCACCGATCTGCTCATCTTGCGCCGCCGCGACCCGCAACAGCCCGTGCCCGATGTGGTCCCAGAGTGGGTTACCACCACCGCACCCATGCTCGACGACGAAGGCGAGCCCACCGACCTGTTCATCAACAGCTACTACGCCGCCCACCCCGGTCACGTACTGGGCAGTATGCGGATCGGTCGAGGCCTCAACGGCTCACCCAGCCTCGCCGTCGGCGGCGAAACCGGGCCCGCGCTGGCGCAGCAGCTTGACCAATGCCTGACCGAAATCATCGATGACGCCATCGACAGCAGCCGCGGCCTCACCGCCACCGTCGGCGACCTCACCGTCGTCTCTGCCGAAACCTTCGACCCGGGCCTGATCACCGCCGCCGACCGTGGCGACGAGACGCCCCTCTACACCCTGCGCTACAACCCCGAGACCAAGAGAATCGACTACTGGTCAGGCCACGCCTGGGAGCCAAACAAGACCCCGAAGTCTCGACTGGGCGAGACCCGTGAACTGATCGCCCTCCGCGACGTCGCCACCAGCCTCATTCACTCCCAACGCGACGGCCGCCCGCAAGCCGAGCGTGACCAACTGCGCGGCCACCTCAACACGCTCTACGACAACTACGTGCGCCGGCACGGTCCGATCAACCGATTCACGTGGGTCCACCCGAAAGAGATCACCCAGGCGCGTCACGATGAAAAACTCGCCGCCACCGAGGCCCGATGGCGGGAAAAGGAAGGACAACCCGGCGCCCCGTACCGTGGCCCAATCCCCGACGAGCTACTCGCACAATGGGACAGCGCCGCCTGGGAAGCCCCCGCTCCCTACAAGAAACGGTCCCATCTAGACGGAGGCATGCGCCACGACCCCGGGTGGGCCATCGTGTGCGCGCTGGAGGACTTCGACGAAGACACCGGGCTGGCCCGCAAATCCCCGATCTTCTCCACGGACCTGCTCACCCCAGCCCCCGAACGAATCCATGCTGATACGCCCGAAGATGCACTGGCGATGAGCCTGGACCGCAACCTGCGGGTCGATCTCGACTACATCGCCGAGCTGCTCGAAGTTCCCGTCGATGACGCCCGCGACCTGCTCGACGGACTGGTATATCCCAGCCTCGACGACCCCGACGAGTTGATCCCCGCTGTCACCGCCCTATCCGGCAACGTGCGTCGCAAGCACACCGAAGCTGCGCTCGCGGCTGAGCACAACCCGGTGTATCGCCGCTATGCAGAGGTGCTGCGCGATCTGGTCCCACCCGACCGCACGGCCGACCAGATCAAGGTACGACCCGGAGCACCGTGGGTCGACGCACGTTACATCGCTCAGTTCGCCGAGGAAACCTTCGGGATAACCGATGTGATCGCCGAGCACCTCGGCGGCCGCTGGACCGTCGATGTCGCCAAGTACAAGCGCCACGGCCGGCTCATGACCGAGACCTGGGGACTGGACCGTGATCGCTGCGACGCGGTGAGTCTGCTCGAAGCCCTCTGCAACTCCCGCAGCATCGTTCTGCACACCGATGAAGGTGTGCTCGACACCCAGGCGACCTTCGCCGCACAGGCCAAGTGCGACAAGATCACCGAAGAGTTCCAAAAGTGGATCTTCAACGACCCACAACGCACCGAGGTTCTCGTCGCCGAATACAACGAGCGATTCAACTCGTTGCGAGCGCCCAGCTACGACGGCTCCAAACTGCAGCTACCCGGATTGTCGGATCACTTCACGCCGCACTTCTACCAGCGCAACGCTGTCGCGCGCATCATCGCCGAGCCCGCCACTCTTCTCGATCACGTTGTGGGGGCCGGGAAAACAGGCACCATGCTGATGGCTGCGATGGAGCTGCGCCGGCTCGGCTTGGTCCGTCAACCATGGATCGTGGTGCCCAACCACATCGTCGAGCAGGTCGGCCGGGAAGCCAACCAGTGGTACCCCGCAGCGCGGGTGCTTCTCGGGTCGGCCGCCACCACCGCAGAAGGACGTCGCCGGTTCATCGCCCAATCAGCTTCCAGCGATTGGGATCTGGTCATCATTCCGCAATCCGCGTTCACGGCGATCCGCGTGAACGCGGGTGTAGTGCGAGACTACGTAGAAGAGCAACTCGACGATCTTCGCGCGCAACTGGCCACCGCAGATTCTGACCGGACCGTCAAGCGCATCGAGCTCGCCATCAAACAGACCCAGGAGCGGCTGCAACGGCTCGTTGATCAGGCCCGCAAAGATCAAGGTCTGGGCTTTGAGAACTGCGGATGCGACTACCTGTTCATCGACGAAGCCCACATGTACAAAAACAAGGCCCGCGTCTGCAACATCGAAGAGTTGTCCTGCCCCACGTCCAGCCAACGTGCAGAGGACCTCACCCTCAAACTGAGGATACTTCGGCAACGGCGGCGCGACGAGGCCCGCGCTGCCGGCATCCCCGAGGACAAGGTCGTCGAGCGAGTCGCCACCTTGCCAACCGGAACGCCGATCGCCAACTCACTGGGGGAGTTGTGGGTGATGCAGAGCTACCTGCGCCCCGACCTCATGCGCGACGCAGGTGTTGAAGACTTGGGCGACTGGGGCGCGGCCTTTACCACCACCGTCACGACCGTCGAAGTCAACGCCACCGGAACCAAGCTGCGGCCCGTCACCCGGGTCGGCAAGTTCACCAATCTGCCCGAACTTCTGGCATTGTCGTCGGCCTACACCGACGTCGTCACCCGCGACATGGTGCCGGTGAGATTGCCGGCCCTGCGCACCGGGCAGCGCCAAATCGTCAGCCTGCAACCCGACATCCAGGTCAGCGACTTCATCGCCGATCTGGGTTACCGAGCCGACCACCTCGACGCCCGGCAGGCTCACCGCGACAACACCCTCAAGATCGCCAACGATGGCCGAAATGTGTCGCTCGATCCACGGCTGGCGCACCTTCCCAAGCCCGCCTACAGCCGCGCCGAAGCCGTGTCCGACCGCATCATGGGCGTCCACACCCGGCTGGCCGACCGCGTCTACCACGACATGGACACCGGAGAACCACTCGACCGCACCGGCCCGTTGCAGATCGTGTTCTGCGACCGTGGCACACCGTCTAAAGACCCCAACCAGTTCACCATCTACCAGGCCATCAAAGACGAACTCATCGCACGCGGGATGCCGGCCTCAGCGATCAGATTCGTTCATGAAGCACGCAAACCCAGCGAACTGAAAGCGCTTTTCGCCCAATGCAATCGCGGCGAGGTGTCGGTCTTGATAGGAAGCACTGAGAAGATGGGCACGGGCACCAACGTGCAAGCACGAGCTGCGGCTCTGCACCACGTCGACGTTCCCTGGCGGCCATGCGACCTCGAACAACGCGAGGGGCGAATCATCCGCCAAGGCAACCAGAACGAAGAAGTGGACATCTTCAACTACGTCACCGAGGGAACTTACGACACCGTGATGTGGCAGAAAGTACAAGCCAAATCGCTGTTCATCGAACAGATGCGCCGCAAAGAGGTCGTCGACCTCGAAATCGAAGACCTCAGCGGCGGCGACATCGGCTCGGCTGCCGCCGAGACCAAGGCGATCGCCACCGGCGACCCCCGCTACATCCGGCAGGTCGAACTCGACGACGAGGTGCGCCGCCTTAGCTCCCTCGAACGCGCACATCACGATTCAGTACGGCAACGCGACTGGAGAGTCAGAGAACTGGAACGCTCAATTCCCCATCAGCACAACCAGATCGAAAAGCTCGACCCACACGTCGCCGACGTCGAACAGCATATCGCCAACGAAACGCCACTCAAGATTGCGATCGACGGGAAGACGTACAGCGACCGAGCCAACCAGGCCGGCGCCGTGTCGTCAGCGTGCCGCCAGGCCTACCACCGGCTCAAAGAGGGCGCCTCCCGCTTCGAGCCGATCGGCATCACGATCAACGGTGTGGAGGTGCTTGGTTCGCGCTCGCTCATGCACGACATGCTGATCCTGCGGCTGGCGGTACCCTCACGCACGTCCGACATCAAGAGCCACGATCTATTGGACACTGCCTCATCGGGGGAGACCGGCGCCGCCAAGGCACGCGGACTGGTCAAGCGTATCGAGAACCTCTACAGCGGACTGCCCGCCCATCGCGCCAACCTGCAGGCCAACCTCGACAGCGACCAACGCCAACTCGATGATCTGCAGGCCAACCCACCCGCACCGTTCGAACACGGCGACCAACTCGACGCCAAAAAAGCCGAACTCGCGGCACTCACACTGGAGCTACGACTGGCAGCCGACAGCCCCGAAGGCAGGGAGAAGGCCCGCGCCGCCGACGAACGCATGATGATGCGCGGCCGCAAACCGGGATGGAGCCTGCTGCTGAACCCGACGCCGGCGGTACTGGAGGAAACCGGCTGCCCCACCGCCGATGTGCTGCGCCGCAAGATTGCCGTACGTGAGCGAATGGCGATCGCTGACCACCATCGTGATCTCGACGACGGCACACCCGGCCACGAACACGAGCTCTAACCACAGGATGCCAATGCGGCGCTACTTGTAGCGCCGCGGCACCAGCACCGCCTACCTTCTATCGCATGCACCCCCACGTCGGGCACCGCGCCGCAGACCGCGACCAACGCGGAGCTCGGGTAGGGGAGGAGGGCCACCTGGCTACCGTGACGCTGCTGGCCGATGTGCGGCACCGTCGCGCCCGAACGCGTCACCCTCAGCGCACTCCGCGCCGAGGGCCAAATGTGCTCTCAGCGTGGCTGTTACAGTTCCTGGCGTCCACGATGGACCACGGATGCATCGTGCGCACCAGCATGGCATCACTATCAACGTGGGCTGAACTCATGAGCGCGGTAGACGAGTCCGACGACATCGCCGACCGCGACGGTGGCCCCCGAATTGACGTAACTCCCGTCGAGAGCGCCCAGTTCGCGGCGATCGAGCACACCCACCAGTTACTGACTGACCTGAATGCCCGTCCCCGCCTCGATATCGAAGTCGCGTGCAACACCGACAGCCTTACCCTGACGCTGCGCGGCATCCTTGCTGACCCGGTGATGACGCCGCACATCGCCGACTCCATCACCGGCACGCTGCAGGCCAATGCCGGCCAACACCACTGGTATCTCGACGCGACCGACTCGGGAAGCCTGCGCTGGGAACTCGCTGCCGCCTACAGCGCGATGCTCCCGTAGCCGGCGGTCGCCGCGCCCATGACGGCCGCGGCCTGCGCCGCCGCCGCTTGCGCCTGCTCGATCACATCGCGTGCCTCAGATGCCTTGGCGTCCAAGAAACTGGCCAACTGTTGACGGCCCGCTGGGGTGTCCAGAGACGGTTGCAAGGCCGCCATACCCGCTTCAACATCAGCCTGGATAGTGCGCAGGCGCTCCTGGGCGGTTCGAGCGAACTGCCCAGCATCCCGCATCCCCCTGCCTAACTGCTTGTCCAGTTCGCCTCGATGGCGCGCCGTCTGCACCAGCGCAGCGTCGGCAGCCTTCGCCTCATCAGCGGCGTTGCCCGACCACCCCATGGTATGCGTCTGCCACGGAGGCGACTGGGGTTCCCGCGCACTACCGGGCGGCATCCAGATCCCCGGTGCGATCTCCGTCCAATGCAAGCCCGGTCCGAGGGCTTCGGGGTCCTGCACGACCGGCATCGGATGTGGAGCGTCCCCGGTGCCGTGAAGGTTGTCCAGCGTGCTGCGGGGCATCGATCCGCCACCCGAGGGCGGAGCTACCGACTGCGGTGGGGGAGGCCGATACGGTTCGGCGGGTGGCTGTAAGCCCCCGTTGTCCGGCCCATCTGGTAGCAACGGGGCAGGCTGGCCCGGCCCCGACTGCCGAACACCGGTCAACGTGGCCAACGTCGCCGTTAGGTCCTGAGCCAAGCGATCCAGAACGCTCACAACTCAACGATAACGGCACGCGGCCGCGCCGCCGAGACCGTTTCACCATCCCGGGCCAGGCGCCGTAGACGACGTTCCCGAACGCACACCACCTGCAAATGCTCAACAGGCTGGTATCGCCGCCAGTACATTGACGATTCACCGCAACGCAGCACCCAGAAGGAGTCCCCGTGTCGCTGAAAGAAGACCTGGAGAAATATGTTGCGGAAACCCACAAGAACCAGTGGAAAACCCGCGACGGAACCCAGGTCCCAGACACCGACGACCTATCGCTGTCCAACGATGCCGTGAAACTCGAAGCCACCGTGCTATATGCCGACCTCGGCGGATCGACCCAGATGGTGAAGAACTACGACGACTGGTTCGCGGCCGAAATCTACAAGAACTACCTTTACTGCGCCGCCCGGATCATCCGATACCAAGGCGGTGTCATCACGGCCTACGACGGGGACCGCATCATGGCCGTCTTCATCGGGGATTCCAAGAACACGAACGCGGCCAAATGTGGCCTCAGAATCAACTACGCGGTTATCGAAATACTCCGGCCGGCCATCAAGAAGCAATACCCCAACAGCACCTTCAACCTCAAACAACGGGTCGGGATCGACACCTCAGACTTGTTCATAGCTCGCACCGGAATCAGGGGGAGCAACGATCTCGTATGGGTCGGGAATGCCGCCAACAATGCCGCCAAGATGGCCGCGCTGTCCACGGACTACCCGACGTACATCAGCGCGGACGTCTACTCCATGCTCAACGACTCATCCAAGTACGGTGGCGACCCCAAGCAGAACATGTGGACCCCTCTCGGCTCACGTGCACTCGGATACGACATCTACGGATCGACCTATTGGTGGAGCTTCTGACGCCGGCTGAGCAGCGGTCCGGTGCCTTGGTTGGAACGCTGATGCATGAAACGGCGATTGATCGTGCTGGTATGACCCGAATGCCCATCCGGGTCAGAGGGCACTGTCGCCCGATCGGTTGGGCGGATTGATCCGGTATTGCAGCCAGTTGGCGGCGTTGTCGATGGCCGATCCGTAGCGTGCGTCGACAGTAGTAAGTCTCTCGGCGATCAAGGCCGGGTCTACGAGCCGTTCTTGGAGGAGGGCGTCGACAAAGTCGCGGTCTTTTGGCCGGAATGCGCAGAGCTTGGCGACACACAGATCCTCTTTGTCCAGGCACCAGCCGATGTATTGGGGCTGTCCAGACGGCGCGGCGGTGTTGGCGTTTTGGACCTTGACCAGTCGTTCGCGCCAGCGGTCGGGGAGTGCCGCGGTGGTGAGGTCAACGCCGTCGATGCTGAACCCGTGGAGCTGCTCGAACGGCGAGAGCTCACCGGCAACGCCAACGATCAGATCGGCCAGTTCCATGGTGACGTTGTTGTCATCGGTGATGGGCAGTATGTCGACTTTCATTGAGCGAGTGGCCAGTTCTGGCAGTTCGTATTCCGGGTAGGTGCCGAGGATCGCCTGGGACCCGATCACAATGACCTCGTCCTGATTGGTGATCTGGCAGGCGGTGCGAATCGCGTGCTCCAACTGATCGCGACGCATCAAACGACCTTCCGGAGGGCTTCACGACGTTCCTCGTCGGGAAGAAGACCGCCCATGGGTGTGACCTCACGCATCTCGATGTCCTGGCGGTCGAGGCCAGTCAGTGCGCGACGCAATGCGGGCACATCGTTGGTTTCAACGATGCGTTCCCAGCGGTCAAGGTTGGCCAGGTGAGGCTGCCCGCGGACCCCGGTTCGCAGCCGTGTGATATTCGCAAGAATCGTTGGCCCCCAATTGGTTAGCGACACTGGGGTCAGGTGTGTGGCGAGCTGCCGGTGCACTGCCCAGGAGCGATGCTCCGAGCGCGTGAGGTTGGGGTTGACGGCTCGGCGGGTGATTTCGAGGCGGTAGCCCATGCAGGCGAGGAGGCGAGCCAGTTGGTCATCGCTGCAGTCGATCTTGCCGGCCAGGATCTGGCTGATGCTGGGTTGACGGACTCCGCTGAGCCGGGCGAGTTCGGATTGGGTCATGCCTGTATCCCTCATGACCTCGTCGAGGACCTCACGCGCTCGCATACTGCGATTATAGCACCCCATGCTATATGCCAGGGCGCTGTGGGGCTCGTCCGATTCAAGTGGATGAGCACCAACATATGGTGATCCGGCGGAACTGGCCGGTTCAGGATTGCTCGACCAGGATCGTGCTCGACGCGTTTCGGGAATGACCATCCGGACGACGTAATGCGCTGTATCGCTAGCCATTCGAGGCGTAGTCGATCATCCTCAACGACCCGATTTGTCGCGGGGCAAGGGCGTACGTAAAACGTCACTTGACGGTTTCGTCGATCTGGGCCTGGTTCGACATGCGCGCTCACGCTGTGAATACTTCGAACATATGAGCGAGTGGAAGCTGAGGCATACCCGCCGGGGCTGGGTGGAGCCCGGGCCGCCGGAATATTGCCGCAACGGCCATCCGCTGAGGCCCGGTGCCTATCAGGTCGGAAGCCAGGCGTGCCAGTGCGGGACTATCCATCGGGTATTCCACTGCGACGTATGCGCCGATCGGATGTACCGCAATCGGTGTCCGATCCGGGAAATGGTGAGAGTGGACCGGCGCTGTGAACTGGGAACTCTCATCTAGTCGCGGAAGACTCGACGCCATTTTTCCGTGAAGACATGAGAGTGCCGGAGATAATCCGGAGAAACATGAGAGTGTCGGACACCCGAGCGCAGCCGCTACGGACCGCAGTGGTGGCGGCCTCGTTGAGCGCAGCCATCGTGCGAACGGCCCATCCCCGCCCGATTGGTGCCCATCTCGTCGACGATCTCTAGTTCCGGACTCAATCCACGCCTGGTGTTGTTGCGCGGGCCGTTAGGGCTACACGACGCTGAACTCTAGATGAGTTATCTGTAGGTCAGAGCGGGGGTGTACTCCACTGTCGCTGACGGTGGATTCTTGGTTGGTGCGGTCCGGGGGGGTACAGGCTTATCTGTAGGCATGTACTTGATGGTGTTTCAGTGATCGAACTTGGGCTGATCGTTTTCGCGCGTTGCCTCGGCGGGTGCGGCAGTAACAGACGGTCCACGGAGTGCAGGGAACGATCGAAGGGTGGGGGCGGCCATCGTCTTGTCGTTGGCCTGCCGGGCATCGCGAACTACCGAAACTTCGGTGCTGATGATCGACCCGGCGTCCCCGCTGCACGCTCAGGAGTGGTCAGCTTCGGAGCCGAGGAACCCTGCGAGGGCAGTCCGTAGCCGGGTTAGCTTGCGGCCGGTGTCGAACTCGATCAGGGCTGCCTCCGCCACCATGCCGACCCACAGTTGAGCGCTCTGGTGGGGATGTGGCCAACTCATCGCCTGAAAGTCCGGTTCGCACAGCGTCGCATTGGCAGCGTTGCGCGCGCGCACCTCATCGGCAATCGCCGGTTCGGCTCGAGCCTCAAGGAGCAGTGCTCGAACGCCACGCTCGCGCAGGCAGACGTTGAGGTAGGTGCTGGCGCTCAGCAGAAGGCGATCCACACCAGGTCTGTGGGTCTCGGTAGCGCTGATCGTGTCAGCCAAGATGCGGTCATGGAAGCCACGGTGAAGTGCAACCAAGTAGCTTGCGCGGTCGCCGAAATGGTGGAAGAACGTTCCTTTCGATACACCGGCCTCGTCCACTACGCGGTTCACGCTCAGGCCCGACAGCCCTGACTGCTCGGCAATGCGCAACCCAGCATCAACCAGTGACTGTCGGGTTCGCGCAGCGGTTTCTTGGCGCAGGGTCATCGCCGTGACATTACCGGTTGAGGGCGACATGGTTCAGTCGGAACCGTGACGTTCGATCAGGTTGCCGGTGCCGATTCGGCGATGACGCTCGGCACGCTGGTCGAGATCGCTGGAGCAAGAGGGTGCGGGGGGTGAGCCAACGGCAGGTCCCCGCTGACGGTCCTTCGCCGCCCGGCGCGCCGTTGGCTGCGGCGTGCCAACATCTCGCCGTACATTTCCGATACGTGAATCAGCCCGGTCAACTGATATGTGAGCCAACCTTTTGGCGTCGACGGCAGGTTTTTCTCGAATGCGATGTGGCCCAGGATGTTCACCGCCCAACCGGCGACGAACATCGACAACCCCGCCTTCGGTTTAGCGAATATGAGCGGCATCCCGAAGATGATCGTCGGGGCACCGATCAGGTGGGTGGCTTGCACACCTCGGCTCGTGTGCTGGGTGCGGTAGAAGGCGAGCTTTTCAGCAAATGGGGCCTCTGGTGGCGGAGCGTCCATGAAAGTTCCTTCTCGTTGGCAATAATCTCAACCTTACCAATTGACCGACCAGTCGGTCAATAGAGTTTTCGTATCGTCGTGCCTATGAGGCGAGCACCGCGCGGTGAACAAAGTCCTCGATCAGATCTGCGATCATCGTCGCGCCGCGAGTGTTCTGATGGATGAAATCGGCGGTGAGGACGAGGCCTCGGCTCCGGCCGATGCTGTCATAGGAACGACGCAGAATCCGGTGCTGGAGGACTGAGGTGTACCGATATCTCTAGGTGGTGCAAAGGTATCCACGACATACACGACGACTGCTGGTTCGGAGCGCAAGCGCCTGTCGTGAACGAGTTATCTACAGCTGATCCGTGACGACGGCGGCCTGCGTCATTGGTGCGCGCCAGCGAGGATGCGAAGTACTCGCCGTTGTCGACGCCGACTGGGTCAACGATCACATTCGACGGCTCCACGAGGGCGAGGCAATGTAACCAGAGCGATCAGGTCTGGACGTTCTCCGAGGCCGCCGCGCTGCTCGGCGTGGTCAGGCCGAGCTCGTGAGCACGTTGCCAGGCTGCGGCTAGATTGGCTGCCCGGCTGTCGGCGGACACCTCGCACAGGAACTGGCTGCATTCTTTCTTGTTGATCTGCCACCGTAGTTCGGCGTATAGACGCAGGTAGCGGCGTCGGAGGATCACTCGCCCGAGGGCACCGCAGTCCTGGATGACGCGACAAGCTCGACCACCTGCGGCCTGGTCTTGTTCGAGTGCTTGGGATTGTTTGGTCCAGTAGGGGTGGACCCGCCACTGGGTGTCGCGGACGGGAGTCTTGTTCCAGCCCACGTTCGAACCTCGGCGTCTTTACACCATGGTGAGGTGTCGGGTGACGGGTTGATCGCTGGCGGTGCGAAATAGGTCAGCGCGTTGTGTGCTTGTGAGCAGGGTGATTTCGTCGAGTTCGGCGTTGGTGTATCCGGCCGCCAGGAGTTGTTCGAGCACTGAGCTGGTGAGTTTGGGTTGTTCGGCGGCGACGCCGGCCCGGTTCCCGTACATGCGGCCGGTCTCGTTGAGTAGCCGGAACATGGATCGGTACTGATAGTCGGAGAGGATGCCGCGTTCGCGGGCACGCATGACCAGTGACGACACGCTCACACCCCAGGTCAGGCGCAGCTCGTCGAGTTCGTGGACGGTGCGAATGGAGACCCGGTCCAGGTCGAACGCGATGTCATCGATGGGCGCCAGGAATTCGGCGGCGAAGGCGGTGGCTCGGCGTTCGGTCTCTGTTGGGCTGACCAGGGTCATCGCGTCCATCACGAGGTGGCCGAGTTCGTGGGCGAGGGTCATCCGCATGCGGTCGGGAGGCAGGGCTGCGTTGACGTACACCAGATGCGGATGGTGCTGGTTTGCCCGCAGGGTTACGGCGTCGATCTCGCGGTCGGCGAAGTCTTCGAGGATAACGAAAACTCCTGCGGCTTCCAGTAATTCGGCCATGGAACGGATCGGGCCGGCCACCCGCCAGAGGCGCCGCAGTACCTGCGCGGCGGTGATTTCGCCGTGCTCGGCGGCGTAGTCAGCGGGGTCGAGTTCGGGGAGCGCGAGCAGAGGTTCGATGTCCGCACGCGCTTCGATGCGCCCGAGCCGCATCGCGATGAGGTTCGCTCGCGCCCACACGCGGTCACGTTTCCACTCCGCGGTGCTGGCATTGGCGCGGAAGTGGGTGCCTTCGGCCGGCGACCGGGTGAACGGGACGCACAACGCCTCGGGTGGGCACTGCAGGACTCGCGCGTAATCGAGCAGGGCTTTCCCGGCCAGAGGCAGGACACCGGATTCGACCTTGCTTACGTGTGACGCCGATACACCGACCTGGTCGGCCAACTTCTTCTTCGACCATCCGCAGGCGAGTCTGGTCAGCTGCACCATCACGTTGTTCGCCTCAGCGTAGGGCTCCGGTGCCGTCACAGATCAACTCCCCATCCGTCTCGGTGCTCGTGTCTGGACACTAACCCTCCGTCGAGCCGGAGCTCTGCAGAAACACCGTGTGATCTGCGTCTTTCTCGATTCTGTGGCTGTCCGGCCTGCGACAAGAGTGGCTGGTGTGACTCAGAACTCACCGTAGCGGTGATCTCGCCACCGATATGCACGTGTGCTGGTACGGCGTGGCGCACGCGACAAACCTTACCACGGTCAGCACGATTCTGGGCAAGATTTTCAATCGAAAGGTGCAGTCGTGACGGCGCTCTTTGAGGATTCCGAGCCGCGGGACCGCGCGGTGTCGCGTAAGGAGGCGACCCGCTTGCTGCGGCAGGTCACTACCGGGGTCGCAGCGCTGCTCCTTGCCGCTGTCGATGACTGGAATGCCCTGTCCGAGCGGCACGCTGCGCACCTGCGCACCGAGTTGCACGGGCTGCTCCGGGGTTCGCATGTCGCCGGTCTCACTGCGGCAAGCACTGCGGTGTGGCTGGGCACGCAGGGCATGCACCCGCCTGGTCATATCGTGTCGAAACCGCATCGGTGGCCGATGATCAGCAGCCACGGCAAGACCTACATGGCCATCCACCACTACGAGATGGAACCGACCAATGCGCGACGCACCGCGTTCTGCAACCAGGACTCCGAAACCTTGCGGCTCATCGATGCCGAAACCTCGTCTCTGATAGGCAATCCCACGCATTGCGAATTGACGTGGGACTACGACCCTTACACCGATGCGCACATCCGCCGGATCTGGGTCAGCGCCCCCAGCGTCGACTGGGCCAGATTCGAAGTTCCCATGGCCAAAGCCCAAGCCCAGCTCGCGTCCTGGCGCAAGCGCAAGATGAAGTGGCTGCCAGGAGAGCTGCCCGCCGACATGCACGCGGTGGCACCGTTGCCGGCCCGCGACGCACAGGAGCGCCTCCAGCCAGGCATCGAGATTCAGCCGCCGCAGCGCTCGAAGGACGCCGGGGACGCCCAGTGAGGGCGGCGCCGGTGACCGTGCACGGGCAACCGTCGTGGACGGTGGTCGACGATCATGGGTTGCCGATCGCAGAGGTCGAGCAGTTCCTGCACTGGTTGCGGGCGGTGGGACGCTCACAGAACACCGTCCGGTCCTATGCACGGCATCTGAGCTTGTTCTACCGGTGGCTCTCGGCACGCGGAATCGCTTGGGATGCCGTCGTCTTCGACGGGTTGTGCGACTTTGTCGGGGCGCTGTCAGTGGGATTGCCGCCGCTGCAAACCTGGCGTAACGGCCGATCACCAGCAACGGTGAAAGCAGTCAGCGCGGGCATCCGAGAGTTCTACGAGTTCCACCGGGTCGAAGGCCGGGGACCGCTCGACTTGGTGCTGACCCGCAACCCGTCGAGGCTGCCGCGCCGATCGCACAGCTTCCTCGCACACGTCGAGCGGCGCCGCCCCAGCGAGGTGTCACGCTTGACGAGACCGGGCAAGGCTGCAGCGGAGACGGTGCAGGTGATCGACTTCGAGACCGACTTCACGCGGCTACTGGAGTCAGCGTCCACTGACCGGGACAGGCTGCTGCTCTCTGCCCTGTATGACCTGGGGCTGCGGGTGGGGCAAGCGTTGGGGCTGCGCCACGGTGACCTGGACCCGATGCGCCGACGAGTGCGGGTCTGCCGCCGGGAAGACAACCAGAACGGGGCCTTGTCCAAGCAGCGGGCGCAGTTCACCGTGGAGGCACCGCGGCGCTTTTTCGACCTGTACGCCGCATACCTGCTCGGCGAACTCGCCGATGTGGACAGCGATTACGTGTTCGTGAACCTGTCCCGGCGCCCGCGGGGTGGTCCGTTGTCGTACTCGAACGCCTACCAGCTGGTGGAGCGCATCGGCACCTCCGCCGGCGTCGACGACCTGCATCCCCACATGCTGCGTCACACCCACGCCACGGCGCTGGCGCGGGCCGGATGGACGGCCGCCGAGATCGCCGCCCGACTCGGCCAATCGCACGCCGCCAGCGCCGACGTGTACATCCACCTTGCCGGCGATGATCTGGCCGAGCGGCTGCGCCGTACCGAGCATCTGGTGTGGCGGGCACCGCAGAACAGGGCTGGCAATGACACGCGGTGAGTCCCGGACCGAATCCCGCGGCGTGCGCTCCCATCCGACACTGCGGGTCCCCGACGGCCCATGGTGCCAGCCGACCTGGCAGGTGGTCGAGGTGGCAGGGGATCGCCGCAGGCAGGCCGTCGACCCATGCGCGGTCGACGGCTGCGACGGCCCCCAATACTGGCTGGGCGGCCCCCGCAGCAACTCCGCCGCCACGTCAGGACTGTGCTACGCGCACTACTTCCAATGGTTCCGCGCCGGCCAGCCGGCCGACTTCACGGCCTGGGCCCAGACCGGGTCGACACCGGTAGGGCCGCCACGCGGCCGCACTTGCACCCAAGTAGTCGACTTCCGTCGGTTCCCGCCGACGGCTGCCGACGAGGTCCGGTTCGTCGTGGCCACCAAGGTCGGGAGAGGCGACTGGACGCCCAACGCCAGCCTCCGCCGCGTCCTCATGGTGCTCGTCGATGCGGCCGACGGCCGGGTCACGGATTCGCTGACCGAACGGCCCGTGCACGATTGGCTTCTGCTCTGCCGACAGCACTGGCCGCATGCCAGCTCGTTCGACACGCTGTGCGCACCGTACATCCGGAGCTTCTTCCGCCTGCTCGACGGCGCCACCAACCCCGACGCGTGGACCAGCGATCATTGGCACTGGCGCGATCAATTCGAGTTCGTCCTCGACGCCACCCAATCGGGATCCACGCACACCGCCGTCGACTGGTCATCGGTACCGGTGCCCTGGCTTAAGGTAGCCGTCAAAAAGCTTGCACGACAACAGCTCACCACCGCCACCCTGTCCTGGGGAACCCTCACCCAATGGGTGCGCGCCACCCGCCAGCTGGCCCGATTCCTCACCACCGACGGCACGGTTCCCGATCCACCCTCGGTGACCCGTTCGCTGTTCCTTGACTACCTGGCCTGGACCCGCCGTAGCGACACCGACGCGGACGCCCGGTTGGCCAACACCGGCGCATACCTGCTGGAGTCGTTGCACGAGACCGGGCTCGTCTGCGACCTGGGCTCGGCGATGTTTCTGCGCCGCGGCGAGAACGTCCACCGCAAGACTCGCAACCCTCGCCCGTTCCCGCCGGACGTCGTCGAGCGCATCGACACCCTGATCGTCGACAACCCCGAAACCGACCCGACACTGCGGGCGATGATTGCCACGACGCGATGGGCGGGCTGCCGAATCTCCGAACTGGTCGCCCTCCCGCTCGACTGCCTGCACCACTGCGACGGGGGCTACTGGATCGAGTACTGGATGACCAAAACCAACGCATGGCGCCGGTTTCCCATCCCAGACACCTTGGCCACCGTCATCTTGGCGCAGCAGACCCGCGTTCGAGACACCTACGGCCCCGAGGCCACGCACCTGTTCCCCGGGGCGCGATCGAGCGCCGCCGTCGGACGCACACAGCCCTGGTCCACCAGCGGTCTGCGGCACCGTCTCTCAGTCCTTTTTCGCGAACATGGAATCATCTCGTCGGCGATCACCGGTGAGCCGATCTCCGGAGGGGACGTCCACCGATTCCGGCACACCGTCGGGATGACCCTGCTCAACAACGGATGGACCCAACAGGAAGTGCGCGACTTCCTCGGGCATCAGAGCGACACCATGACCTCGACGTACGCTCGGATAACCGACGACACGCTGGCCCGCAAGGCACGCGAATTCTGGGACAACAAGCCCGAGAACCGGTCTGGGGGCGACGCGGGTGTTGAGCGGCTCCGCGCACGATTCGCCGCGGCCCTGCCCAACGGGTTCTGCACGCTGCCGTCGGCGCAACGCTGCGAGTTTCGGCCCAACCCCTGCCTGGACTGCTCCTTCCACGACCCGGGCGGCCGGGTCTTCCTCGGCGCTCATATCGTTCACCGAGACCAACTGCAGCGCCTCACCGACGATGCTCGTGAACGCGGTGACACCGAAGCGGTCGAGCTGAACACGACCATGCTCGCCAAAGTCACCAAGCTGATCGCCGAACTCGACCCCGACAGCCCGGAACGCCCGTGACCACCGACGACCGCCAACAGCGGACTGCCCGCCTTACCGAAGCCGCCGCGGCCCGCACGGCTGACGCGACCGCCCGCGCCCGCCGGGCCATCACCAAACTGCACGCCGCCGGGCAGCCGATCACATTCGTTTCCATCGCACGCACCGCGGGAGTATCGACCAGCTTCCTGTATCAGCACACCGACCTTCGGCGCGATATCAGCGAGCACCGTCGCCGAGCGACCGGCGACCTGCACACACCGAACCCTGCTGCGGCCACAGTCGAGTCGCTGCGCACCAAACTCCAAGTAGCCCTGCACCGCAACCGCGACCTCGCCGAAGAAGTTGCGGTGCTGCGTACCGAGAACGAGGCCCTCCGCAGCCGTGTCCTCGACCTCAACCACCGTCATACCTCCGCTCCCCGAGCGCGGCCCGCTACCGATGGCTGAGCGGGTGCTGACCGATAGAGCGTGACAGCCCCGCTACGGCTTAGCGCTCATGCAGATGGCACCACGGAATCTGGTTGCCCAGGCGGTTGCCGCCATCTGCGGCGGACCTGGCCACGCGGCACGGACTACCGCAGGTGGCCTGTCCGAACCGACCGGTGCTTGTTCGGAATCCGATGCCACAGATTCAACGAGAACGCCCCGGACCAAGCAACTCGTCGTTGACCACCGGGTCGACCTCCGGTTGACCATAGCCAGTCCTCGGCGAGGAGTGACTCTCACAAACGCAATCAGCCCCCTGCATCGCAGGGGGCTGATCGGCCGTTGGGCTACTTGTCGCTGTCGCCGCCCGAGCCTGCGGCGCCGGCGCCGTCAGAGCCCGCGCTCTTCTTAGTTCCTGCAACACTATTCTTCTTGGCTGGCTTGCTGAACCCGCTCTTCAACCCGTCACGAACCTTCTTGACCGTCGAATTCACCTTGCCACCAACGGAATCAATGGACTCCTTGAGCTTCGCCGACGGCTTCACCCGTGCAGTGCCGATCTTCCCGGGCTCAGCCTTGGGGCTTTCACGCACAACCTGACCGGTAGCGCCCTCAGCGGAGTTCTCAATGCCGGACTCGGTACTCACCTCAACCGCTTTCGCTGCATCAGCCTCCGTGTCGTTGTCCACCGCCGGCGCCTCTGCCAGGCTCAGGCTCTTGACTTCCGGTGCGCCATCCGAAGACACATTGAGCGCCGCCAACTTACGCGGCGCGGACGGCAGTGCCGCCGGGCCATCCTCGGCCTTGGCAGCCACAGCAGTCGTCGTGCCACTTGCCGGCTCGGACAGCTCGTCCAGCGGGTTGCCAGTCCCGTCCCAGCCTGTTGTCTTCGCGATGATCTGAGAGAGGTTCGCCAAGGCCGCGATCGGCCCGAGCCGATGGCCGGCAAAGGTCAGGTCCGAGTTACCTCGATCGAGGACAAGGGTTACCGCGTTGAAGATGGAGCCGCCGGGGGCCGCGTCATTTCCCACCGATCCCGTGCTGAATAGGCCGCCGAGCTCGATGCTCAGCGATTTGATGTCCATGCCCGGCGGCAAAGATCCGGAGATCAGAGGCAACGCCGCGTCAAGGTTGAGGGTGGCGCCGTTAAAGAAACCGTCGACGACATTGGCGGGAAGGTTGAGCAGGTCCCCGGCAAGAACGCTGTTGAGGGCCGCCACACCTGGGCTGAGCATCGGCCCTACCACCCCGATCAGCGCGCCGCTTAGTGGGGAGGCCGCGAAATTGAGGAGAGAAGCAACGGCTGCGGGGATCTCGGGGAGCTCCATGGGAATCGGCCAGCCGTTGATTGCCAGCAGCATGAGCATGTGCTGGGGGTCCAGGGTTTGCTCCAACGCTTCGAAGGCAGGTGAAAGAACCGGTGGGTATCCAAATGGGTCGCCGGAGAAGGTGGTGGCCTGGATAACGTCCTGCAGCAGGGCGGCATTGGCCGAGATCACGTCGCCGATGCTGGCCGGGTCGTTGATGATGGCGCGGAGGTCGTCGATCTGGTTGACGATCGCCTGCTGCAGCGCCGCGGCGGGCGCCTTGGAATAGAACTCGGAAACCTTGGTGGCGTTGGCTGCGGTGTCGTTGAAAACCTCTGCCCATCGGGTGAGGAAGTCGGCGGCCGCAGTCAGCTCAACGGAGGCAGTAACCGGTTGGTTTGCGGCTATCTGGACGTCCGGGGGGGGCATGGTTAGGGGCGTAAACGCGACCGCACCGGCGGCGGCCATCGCCACACCGGCGGTCACGAAGGGACGAATTGTGGGCTGCAAGATTATGTCCTTTTGACGGGGTCGTTAACACCTACCCGCCGAACCGTAGCTGAGAGCAACCTGAAAATCAGCAGATTTCTAGAACTCGTTTCAATTCGTATGCCGCCCGCACCGCTACGATGGGGCGTGAGGCCGCATGATGACCTGACCCGCTTTTACGATCCCCCGTGCGGATTTCGGGCGCACACGAGAACCTCAGTACGCTGGAGAAGCACCGAAAGCGGTGACGACCTCTGGTCAAACTGAAACGTGTTACCGACAGTCTCGGGGTGTCAGTAACACTTTGTTGCGGCCCCCGCCCACTCCCGAACCGCCGCAGGACAGCCTTTAATGCCTGTCACTCGGAAAGTCTGTGAACCTGATCTGGGCGATGCACGTATTTCTGACCTGGGCGTCGACCAGATTAGGTATGCCGGTGATCGAGCGGGACACAGCTGGGTGGCCGCGTCAGGTCGTGGCGCTGTCGCCAAAAGTGGAGCCACGGGGAATCGAACCCCGATCTGAGCCTTGCAAAGGCCCCGTTCTACCGTTGAACTATGGCCCCGTCACGGACATGACCATGACGGCATCACCGCTGGTCATATCCACTTCTATCTCCGTCTCCTACAGATAAGATTCGTTCGAGGGTGCCAGGCGGCAGCGGCACTGTTGGGGCGTTGCTTACGGCCAGGTATCCGCACTGACGTTCATGGAGCGGCAGGTACGAAACATCGTGCGCCGCAGCGACCTCCTCAACGGCAACGCTGAATCGTTGACCAGTATGACCGGCCCGTGAGGCGATGTCCTGCCCCAGCACGGGTGGTGACATCAGTGCAATCCGCGCATCTGTCTGGGCACGCAGCCGTCTCGTGATGGCTGCGAGGTTTTCCCGGAACACGCCAAGGGTGGGCGCTGCGGGCAACTGCTTGCGTCGGACCATCCTGCCTGCGTTCTTCTCACTGAGCGTGCTCCATATATCGTTTGTGCCGATCAGGATGACAACAGCGCTGGGCCGCTGTTTGATGATCGAATCGAGGCGCTGCAGCACATTCGCCGAGCAGTCACCGTTGACTCCAGCGCCGGTCACGGTGACGTCGTGGGAGCGCAGCCGTGCGGCAAGCGGCGCCACATAATCGACGCCGTATTGGCCGCGGGTGTTGCTGTCGCCGACACACAAGATTGTTCGCGAAGCCATAGTCATTCCAATCTGTTTGGCGAAAAAGACTTGAGTAGCGGTAAGGGCCCGCCATACCGGTGGGGCCTGTAGTCAAAGGCAGAGTCCCAAAGCCCGGCCCGCTGCCACGGACGTGGCAAGTCGACACCCGAGCACGTGTGCGATGGATCCATGCATCGTTCTATGGTGCTGAATTGTCGACCTGTTCGGTCTGAACCAGGCGCTGGCGGATGAAGCTCAGAACCTGATGCAACGCAGCATGTGTCGCTGTCCCGGGGGAGTCGATGAGGTGCTCGGTGAGTACCGAGTGTGGCGGCAGCGCAGCGGCGGGATTTGCGTCCTGATCATCGAGTTCTACGGCGATGAATGAGTCACCGAGTTGTTCGCGGAGGAAGGCAAACCGTTCGTCGGGCACAAAAATGTCGCTGCGGAACCGCAAGCCCAGAACTGATAATCCATGCGCGCAACGCTGTTTGACGCGAGCGAGGTCGTCAGGGCCGATGTCCATGGAACGCCTCTGCTGCCGGGTCAAAGGGAGCGGCAACGAGGGCTGGGAAAGCACAGGCGCGATGAGCCGGTCGTCAACCGCCATGGCCAGCGCAAAACCGCCAGTCAAACACATGCCGACCGCCGCGACGCCTGGCCCACCACACTGTTGGTGTTCATCGGCGGCCAAGGCGCGCAACCAGTCGACAATCGGTGATGTCCTCCCGGACGCCAGCGTGAGGAACTCCTTGCTGACACAAACCCGAACGGCCGAACCGAGAAAGTTCGTGGCAGCGGCCAACTTTCCGTGCGCGTTCGGGTTGGGGTCAAGGCCCGGGACCCCGAAGAGGTGTGGCACGACCGCAGTGCACCCGAGTTCTGGCAACCTGCGGGCGAATTCGAGCACCCGCGGGGTAATTCCGGGCATCTCTGCCATCACGATGACGGCGGGTCCAGAGCCCAGCCGGAACACCGTTCGTGTGCTACCTGCGTGAGTGAACGCACCACAGCTGAAATCGTCGAGACGATCGTCGGCCATCGCCGGCGTCCTTCCTTGTCGAGGTTGGTCTGAACCGCGGCAGTGCGTCGGGACGGCTCATACACATCAGCGGTCGACGATGCCACTGGGGTACATTAAACTTATGACCGACCAGTCGGTCAATCAAATCGTTCCAATACGGATGAGGCGACCATGAACAGATTTGTCGTGAAGTTGTGGGGATTGTCGCGCCGCCTGGCAGTCGCAGCCACCGCAGGGGGAGCCCTGCTCGGATTGTTGGGAGTGTTTGCAGAAGTGCCTACGGCGCAGGCATTTTCGCGACCAGGTCTTCCGGTGGAGTATCTGGATGTGCCCTCGCCGTCGATGGGGCGAGACATCCGGATTCAGTTTCAGTACGGAGGGCCGCATGCGGTCTATCTGCTCGACGGATTGCGGGCACAGGACGACTTCAACGGATGGGACATCAACACCGAGGCGTTCGACTGGTACGACGGATCCGGGTTGTCACTGATCATGCCGGTCGGCGGGCAGTCGAGTTTCTATGCCGATTGGTACCAGCCCGCCAAGGGCAAGGCCGGAATCTTCACTTACAAGTGGGAGACCTTCCTGACCGCGGAGCTGCCGGCCTGGCTTCAGGCCAACAGGGCAGTGTCGGCCACCGGCCACGCTGTGGTGGGCCTTTCGATGGCGGGGTCGTCCTCCCTGAATCTGGCGATCTGGCACCCCGACCAATTCGTCTACGCAGCCTCGCTTTCCGGTGCGCTGAATCCCTCGGAGGGCTGGTGGCCAACGCTGATCGGTATCGCCATGGGAGATGCCGGGGGCTTCAGCCCCTCGGGCATGTGGGGATCCTCCAGTGACCCGGCCTGGCAACGCAACGACCCGTATGTCAATGTCGACAAGCTGGTGGCCAACAACACCCGCATCTGGATCTACTCCGGTGCGGGCGTTCCCTCGGACTTCGACGCCGGTACCAGCGGGGGGAATCTTGCTGCCGCCAAGTTTCTCGAAGGCTTCCTGGGCCGCACGAGCAAAAGTTTCCAAGAGCACTATCTTGGCGCCGGCGGCAAGAACGGAGTGTTCAACTTTCCGACCAGCGGCACCCACAGTTGGGCCTATTGGGGCCTGCAACTCCAACAGATGAAGCCCGACGTGCAACGCGTCCTGGGTGCTACCCCGGCCGCATAGACCCGTTCCTTGCGCTCAAATGGAGCGGCTTGTAGCGTCATATATGTGACCGACCGGCCGGTCAACATGCTATCTCGGAAGTATCAACGATGCAGGACAACTGGCTCAAGGAGAACATGGTGCACAGCTTGTTGATGACAACAGGAAAAGTCGCCTACGAGGAGACAGGAGAGGGACCACCCGTTGTGTTGATGCATGCCAATCTGCACGACCACCGTGACTTCGACCCGATCGTTCCCGCGCTCGCCGAGCATTACCGGGTGATTGCCATCGATTGGCCCGGCCACGGCCAGTCCGGTATCAAGACCGACGTCACCGCCGGTGCGATTGCAGACACACTTGCCGAGTTCGTCGAGAAACTGGACCTGGAGCCGGCCGTGTTCATCGGCAACTCGATCGGCGGGTACGCGGCGGCCCGGCTGGCCCTGGACCATCCCGACCGGGTTGCCGGACTCGTCTTAGTCCAGCCGGGCGGATTCACCAAACGATCTCTGATCACGCGTGCCTACTGCCGAGCGTTCGGATCTTCATTGGTGGCCCGACGCTGGCTACCGCGCATCATCCGCACGTACATGAAGGCATCCAACGACAACGACCGCGCTGTGGTTGGGCGGGTCATCCGATTCGCCACCACCGCAGCCGGACAGGCGACGTATTCCTCATTGTGGCGCAGCTTCAACGACCCCCGCTTCGACCTCACCGAAGGTGCATCCGGAATCACGGCACCAACGTTGATCGTCTGGGGAAAACTCGATCCCGTCATCCCGCTGCGCTACGGCAAGGTAGCGCACAAGCTGATCGCCGGATCACAGTTGGAAGTGATGAACACCGGGCACCTCCCGTTCTCCTCGATGCCGAACCAGTTCTTACGCATCACCCAGCCG
This sequence comes from Mycobacterium farcinogenes, assembly GCF_019739075.1. Lineage (NCBI taxonomy): Bacteria > Bacillati > Actinomycetota > Actinomycetes > Mycobacteriales > Mycobacteriaceae > Mycobacterium > Mycobacterium farcinogenes. Next base: position 116,376 of record NZ_CP081674.1, read on the forward strand.
TTCGTGCAATCTGTCCACGCTACTTCGGTCTGAATGGCCGCTAAAAGGTGTCCCGGCGATCTCCGCTCACTGCCGGACACGTTCACAGCGACGCGGTCCTCTGAACCAATCAGTGCAACCTGAACTTTGTTGCTGACACACCACTCCCGTCCGAGCCGATCGTGATTGTGACTGTTAGTGCAGAAGGTACGCCTACCGCGACTCCGCTGAAGCGACTCAAGCATGAGTGAGTCAATGTCACGGTTCACCGACGATATCCGCGTGAGAGCTGAGATCTAGCCAACAGTATCGTCGCCGAACCCCGGACGTGAGTCGAGGATCTCAGTGATAGCTTGCACTGCATCAGTTTTCCCGATGAATGCAACCGGAAATCCTAATCCCCACGTGAGCGACAGGAGCATGCGTGTCATCGCCGTCACGTCGGTGTCAGCGGGTAGATCGCCACGCCGCACCGCCGCGGCCGCGCGACGCACAAGAGGGTTCGAACGTTCGACGTCACATCGTCGTCGGTCTGCCGCAGTTCGGCCCGGCGCCGCGAGTCGATCATCGCCGCCACCAAAATGGCTGCTTCTGAGAAGCTGTCAGGATCGCCTGGCAGAGCAGCCCGAAAAAAGGGGCAGTCATCTGACCGGCCAGAGTCGGTCCCGCGCACGCGCGCTCAATGCCCGGTGACATCACCGCGTTTGATGCCTGCGCAACCACTTCACGAAAGAGCAACCGCTTGTCCGAGAAGTGATAGAGCACCGCCGGTCGAGTCACTTTGGCCCGCAAGGCAACCGCTTGAAACGTTGCCCCCTCGTAGCCCACGGAGACGAACACCTAACACGCGGCACACAACAACCGTGTGCGCGCGTCACCGCGACATTCGGCGCTCGCAACCGCGACATCCTCGATGCAGTGGCGCAGTGATTCTCGGGCATCAGCGGTTGAACGCCAGCGCCCTAGGAGTACAACTGGCTCGCCCGTCGCCGATTCGGGCTGATGCGCGGCGCGCGATCGGAATTACTTCGCCACAAGTAGTTCTTCCTGGGCTTCGTGGACATGTCCGTGTATGACACGGACTGCAGCGTGCGGCCTAAGTGTTTCTAAAATTACTTGTGCTGCTGGATAGTTCAGGTATCCGAACTGCAGTACCCGGGATTCAAGCGGTTCTGTGCGACGAGGTGGATATGCGTCGATTGTGAATCGGCGAATTTGCTGTCAAACGGTTCGTCCGTAGATACGATGTGTCCGTTGTGGGGACGCACTCGGAGTTTGAGTGAGGGAGGAGTCCGGAATCGATGAACACACCATTTTCAGTACGCCTTAACCGCCTGTTCGAAGGGGTATATCCGCCTGGACGGGGACCGCACACCGCGACCGAGGTCATCGAGACACTCAGGATGCACGGCTACCAAATGTCGAGGCCATACATGTCGCAATTGCGCAGCGGCAGTCGCACCAACCCGTCGTCGAGGACGATCGAGGCCCTTGCTGGGTTCTTCCGTGTCGATCCGCGCTACTTCACAGACGACGACTTCTACAGTCGAGTCGACTTTGATCTGATGTGGCTAGCCACACGCCACGACGAACAGATCTCGCGGATCGTTGCCGGCGCGGCCGAGTTGTCGCCGACGGCGCGTCACATGATCTCGCGGCACGTTGAGGAACTGCGACGTAAGGACCACCTCGACAGCTGAAAAGCGCTATCCAGTATGGGCTTTACTGACGCAGTCATGATGTTCCCGGCCGGCTGCTTGCTCAGACATGCTGTCAGTCGAGCATCAAGCATCCTATTCACGGCCTCTTCGACTGCAAGAGCTCTTGGGCACGTTGCTTGGTGGCGGCTAGGTTAGCTCTGCCCGGCTGTCGGTCGCGACCTCGCACACGGCACTTGCTGCACTCTTTCTTGTCGATCTACCAACGTAGTTCGGCGCACAGGCGTAAGTATCGGCGCTGGAGAATCACCCGCCCGAGGGCATCGCAGTCCTGCATGACGCGACGACCGCGACCGTCTGCGGTCTGGTCTTAGTTCCGAGTGCTTGCGACGGCTTGATCCGGTAGGGATGGTTTCGCCCTCGCTCATTGCCGGTCTACCATCATTCCGCGCTTCAATAAAGTCCGATATCGTCTTGAAATGACGACAGCACAACGCTTTTAGTGATCCCGATGTGTGATCGGCGATCTTGACAATGAGCGGACGAATCTCTAGAAGTGCTCAGAAATGATGCCGGACTTCGTGGATCGCAACCTGACCGTCGTCTGCGAGGACTCCTTCTGCGCGTAGCAATTCGAGTTGACGGTTTGCGAGATGCGGAGCTGGTCGCCCGGAGGCGAGAATGACTCGGTGCCACGGCAAGTCGCTGGAGTCGATACGCATGATCCAACCTACTGTGCGGGCGCTGGAAAGTCCTGCGGCTTCGGCGATGTCACCGTAGGTGACGATATGGCCGGGTGGAATCTGTGAGACTAGTGCGCGAACGTGTTCGATATGGGCTTCTGCTACTGGTGGCATTACAAGGTGGTTGTATCGACGGGAAGTGGATGATTGGTTCGTTGAGTCTCTTCGAGGTTTGGTCGGCGTGCGGCCCAGGGCTGGGCTTGTTCGAGTTGTGCGGCCAGCCGGATTAGTAATCGTTCGGCTCCGAGTCGGCCTGTGAATTGGACGCCGATCGGTAGACTGTCTGACGTCCAGTGCAGAGGGATTGTGATCGCAGGGCGGCCGGTCATGTTGGCGAGCTGGGTGTAGGGCATCCAACCAAGATGATCAGCTACCAACTGGTCGAGCAATGATGGGACTTTGGGCAATAAACCTGCGGCACGCGTGGCGAGTAAGAGTTGGATCCCGCGCCGTTGCATTGGCAAGGCATGGGCGCCGATACGGGGTGGTGGGCTTGCGAGGGTGGGCGTGAGGAGTAGGTCGTACTGCGCCTGGAATTTCGCTAGTTGCCGTATGTATTCGTGGCGCCGGTGGCTGGCACGAATGAGATCGGCGGGCTTGGTTGCACGACCCAACGCCGCAGCAAGGCGAGTGGCAAGCTCGAAGTCTGTATCACCAGATCCGCTGACGGCCTTGGCCTCGTCGACTGCGAATGCGCAGTGAGCCCACACAATTGTGACGAAGTCGCGGATCAGTGCGGCGTCGTCGATTGGGGATTGTTCGAGTTCAACGACGTCGTGACCGAGACGATTCAGTAAGTCCGCTGCATGACGTACTGCAGTGACGGACTCTGAGTGGGGAGTCTTGTTGATCGTGTTAGCGACGCATGCAGCGACGCGGAGGCGTCCTGGGGCGCGCTTGACTTCATCGAGATAAGGGATGGATGGCCGGGTGCACACGTACGGAGCGAGTGGTGTGGGACCGATCATGATGTCGAGCATGGCCGCGGTGTCGCGCACTGATCGGGAGATAACTCCGTCCGTGCCGGCGCCGCTCCAGTGTTCTCCTTGTGTCGGGCCAGCAGGTATGAGCCCACGTGAGACTTTGAGTCCGATCAATCCGCAGGCCGAAGCAGGGATGCGGATCGATCCTCCGCCGTCGTTTGCGCCAGCGCAGGGCACAATTCCGGCGGCGACGGCGGCACCTGCACCTCCTGACGAACCTCCTGGTGTGTGGTTGGTGTTCCATGGGTTGCGGGCGGCGCCAAAGAGTTCTGGTTCTGTGACGCCGGATAGTCCGAGTTCCGCGGTGTTGGTCTTGCCGAAGATGACGAGGCCCGCGTTGATCCAGCGCTGCACTACGGTAGCTGATTCCGTCGCAGGAAGCTTTGCCATGGCGCGTGATCCGTTGCTGGTGGGATAGCCGGCGAGATGTTGGAGGGCGTCTTTGATTAGGAAAGGGACACCGGAAAATGGCCTGTTGTGGGAACTTCCCGCCGGTTCAGGCGGGTTGATGTCGGTCACTATCGCATTGATGCGTGGGTTTACTTCGTTCGCTCGTTCTCGAGCGGCGGTCAGGAGATCCTGTGGCGTGGTCTCTCCGAGTTTGATCAGTTCGGCCAGTCCTACTGCGTCGTAGGTCATGTACTCGTTCATGGTGCAGAACCTAGGCCGAGCGCTCGTCATTGAATGGGTGTGTGGCATACATTATTTCGGCCTCTGGTGGTATCGGGGCAGGTCGTTCCAATTCAAGATTGCCGCCTGTAGTGCTGTTGTCAGTGGCTGTGGAGCGACGTTGGTAAACCGCACTTGGCGGGTTGGATCGACGATGTAGTCGAGTTGGTTTGCGGTAATGAATGTTCGACAGAACTGATAAGACTCACCGGTGATTGCGGCCATCAGCCTGGCGTCGAGTGCCGCGTTGGCAACGGGTGTTCCGAGAGTGAATCTGCGCAGGCCCAACGTGTGGGCGATGTGTTGGATGAACTGAAGGTGGGTCGGTTGCGCGGAGGCGGGGATGTCCCATGATCCGGCAGCTGATTCAGGTGCTGTAGCGGCTGCGAGAAGGAATTCTGCGACAGCGGCTGCATCGACGACGGCGATACGGTTGTAGCGCCACGGGCCCATGGGAATCATTGGGACGCGTTGCACCAAACGAAGATAGGGCCGTAGTGCTCGCGAACCGGAACCGAGGACCAACGGGGAGCGCAGAATAATGGCGTCGTTGATGTGCTCGATGAAAATGCTTTCGACGGCCAGCCGGTTGCGTTGATAGGCCGGCGGTGTCGCCCCGGCTGGTGGGGCCAATGTAGTGAGATAGACGAGACGAGGAAGACCCGCGGCGGCCGCGGCCTTGGCAAAGGTATGTGCTGCGCGGAGATCGCGTTCGTCGGTGCTACCGTCGCCGGGGTCGAGGGAGTGCACGAAGTAGTAGGCGACATCCACACCGGTGAGAGCCTGCGTGAGGCCCTCACCGGTGATGACGTCGCCTTGCACGATATCGTCAAGACTGATTGGTGCGTTGGCCACATCACGAACCAATCCCCGCACTCGGTGTCGGTTCATCTGAAGACGGTGCGACAGTGTCCGGCCGTTGAAACCGCTGGCACCGACAATGAGTGTGTTCAGCGATGACTTGCGCCGGGGCGCTGAGCGGGCTTCGGCGTCGTGTGATTGAGGCATGCGGTGGATGCGTCTCTTACTTGCTGCGAGCCGCGGCTTCAGCGCGCGTCTCATGCTGGCGCAGAAATTCGATCACCAACTCCGACAGGACGTCGGGCTGATCTTCTTGCACCAGCATGTGGGAATCCTCGATGAATTTGAGGGTTGCGTTCGGCAGGTCGGTGGCCAGGCGTTGACCGTATTCGGCTGGCACCAAATGGTCTTCGCGAGCCCAAGCGACGAGGACTGGTTGGGTGATGGAGGCGAATTTGGGCACGACGTCGAGGGTGAATTTGTTGCTCACCCCTTGTGCTACGAAACGGCTCAAGTCTGCACGGATGTCAGCGCTGGTGCGGCTGGGTAGCAGAAAGCTGTCGAGGACGTCGTCAGGGACCGGCCGTTTGGTGGCAGGGCCGAATGTGAACGGAAGCCGTTGCAGGGCGCGGATCCGCATGATCTCGGTGACGGCACGGGTGGCCCCGGGGATCTTGATGGCTTTGGTCAACCACTGATAGCGGGCCGGCGGGAACACCTCGTAGCAGTCCACCGAAGCGAGGACGACCCGGGCGACCCGTTCGGGACGGCGCACCAGCAGGTTCTGGGTGACCACCCCGCCGGAGTCGTTGGCTACCAGGGTGACATCGGTGAGTTCGAGCTGGTCGAGAAGGTCCGCAAGCAGATCGGCGACACCGGGTGGGGTGAGGTCTGCGTAGGGCACGGGGATGCTGTGCGCACCCAGGGGGAGATCCGGTGCGATGCAGCGGTGACCAGCTGCAGCGATCTGGGGTACGACATTACGCCAAGTGTTGGCGTTCATCATGAAGCCGTGGACGAATACCACTGGTGATCCGGTTCCGGTCTCGTAATAGCGGATGGCACCGCGCTGCAGGTTGGCTGTGTGCACAGTGCCCAATACAGCGCTATGACGTGCGGTTGATGAAGTCATGAGTGTGGTTTCTCGCTTTCGTTTGGAAATGGTTGGTGCTACTGACGTTTCGTGCAGCTATGTGGGGTCCTAGGGCCGAATGAGTGAGCGCATCCCCCCGTAGCGGACCTGTTGACTTACAGCGCTCAGGGCGATGCGTGGTGACACGGTGAACAGTCGCGCCGCAGCCGTCAGTGAGGTACGCGGGCGCACATTCAGATACCCGTACATCTGGTGATGGATGACCAGGTTGTCCCGGAAAGTCCAGATTTCGGTGCCGAATTGGCTGTGGTCGTTGCGGAATCCACCGCGCCAGGTCAACACAATTGTGTCAGCCGACGCGCATTCCAGGCGCTTTTGAACTTGTAGATGATGCTGGCGCCACAGTGCGGTCAGCACCGTGAAACCTCGCTGGATGGCATCGATGCCCACGTGATACTCACGAACGCCGTCGATGATCCAGTCTGTTACCGCGTCGTCGTGAAACAAGGCGATCGCCTCGTCGAAAGACGCCTCGTTGGTGATGCGTTCGACATTGGCGGCGAACTGCGTCGCGTTGATCGGTGGCCTCGATGTGGTCTTCGTCGCGGTCATCAAATCCTCTTCACTGTCGGTTCAACGGGTTGAATCATCCGCAGAACATGAAGTTAGCACTTAGTGTTTTAGAAGTGCAAGGTTCATGTTGTATTGTAGGCATGATGGCGAAACGCTCCTACAACCAGTACTGCGGGCTTGCCGCTGCGCTCGACCTGCTCGGCGACCGTTGGTCACTTCTGTTGCTGCGCAACTTGTTGCTAGGCCCACAGCGGTTCAAGGACCTGCTGGAGGGGTTGCCCGGGATAGGTACCGCGATGCTCACCGAACGGCTCAAGCACTTAGAATCTGCCGCTGTCATCGCCAAACGCACGCTGCCGCCACCGGCAGGGTCAACCGTCTATGAACTCACTACCGCGGGCGAGGAACTCCGCCCATTGCTGATGGGCTTCTCCCGCTGGGGCATGGCCCACGCCGGCGTCAACGCGGGCGAAGGTGTCTATGTTGCGCCGGATCTGCTCGCCCTTGGCCTCCATGCACGCTTCGATCCGGCCGCGGCCGCGGCCGCGGCCGGTACCTATGCGTTGCACATCGACGATCGCTCCTATCGCATCGAAATCAAGAACGCGACCATTCGCATCTGTGCAGGTGCGATCGATGCACCTCGAGCGTCGATCCGAACCGACACCGACACACTCGTGGCCATCGACCAGGGACGCGTGTCGTTCGCATCATCCTTGGGCACTGAAAAACTCACAGTGGATGGCGATCCCGACGCAACGGTTGCCCTGGCACACGCGTTCGGATTACCGGTCTGACCACGAATATCAACTTGTCGACTGTGACATGAGTACCTGAATCCACAGGTAACACCGTCCAGTAGCTATCGCCCTAGTGCACAACCCGTACGCATCATCGACCTCAAAGACAATCTGACAGATATCGCAACTGAGCTACTGTTCACCTGGTTGCGCGAGGCAATCCAACCGTGAGCGGCTGCTGACGGTACTAAGACGGACGAGTTGGTCCCGCGGGGGGAGTGCGGACCTTGACCGGTGATGCTGCGCTCGACCATGCCGCCAAGGCATTCGCGGGTATGCTCGTCGATGATCGACACGATCTCGATCGGCCGCCCATCGGTGGTCACATCGAACTGGAAGTCCACTGCCCACACCCGGTCGGGCGCATCAGCGACCACCGCCGGCGGCGCAGTGGTGGTACCGTGTCGTTTACGCTTGCGGCACTGCGGAACCCGCAGCCCCCAGCACGCGCTGGAGGTGACGAACGGCTGCCCGCCGACGTTCCGCAGCCATCAGCTTGAGCACAATCTGCTCGGGACTGTGCCACTTCCTCGTCGCCATGATCTTGTCGAACCTTCCTGCCCACAATGCGTGGGCCGCAAGACTCTCACAAGCTATGGATCAACCAATCGGGTCAGGCCAACTGGACTCCCGACAAGGCCGCTACAGCTTGAGCAGTGGTCCACGTCGCTGAGGCCAAAAATCGAAAGTTGACCAGCGCTGCTAAGTACCCATCGCCTTCTGGCAGCTGAGGTCCTGCTGTGGCGTCACGTACAACAACCACCTCAAATCCTTGTTCGATCAGTTCACGTAGGTGGCTCTCCGTGCAGAGATTCGCGGCCATGCCAGCCAGAAGGACCTGTGTCACTGCCCGTTTGCGTAGTTGAAGGACCAGGTCGTTGGACTGCGGACCGACCAGCTTGTGCGGTGAGGTAATGACCGTTTTGCCGTCCTGGATCCGATCCTTGAATCGTTCGAGATAGTCAGCACCGGATCCGTCGAAGCCGTCCAGTCTGAGCGGGTTGCTCCGGGCGAACATCCCCACGTTGTGCATGAACCGCTCTAGCGGTCCTCCGAATCGCCAATCCTGATCGGACGGATAGTAATAATGCGGGGAGATGGCGACGGTCACTTCGGCGTCCTTGGCAGTCGAGAGCAACTGATCGATGTGCTCGACAGTGTTGTTTGCCTCGACGCTGGGGCCAAACACCGACCATGCGGCACCGTCTGGGCTCAGGAAGTCGTTCTGTGGATCCGTAACAACTAGTGCGGCGTGCGCGGGATCAAGCTCGAAGTCTGAGGGTGGCAGCGCTGGTGCGGTGGGCTCGTCGTAGATCGATGGGGTCGACATCGGAGTGGAAGTTCCTTTCGTATAGGGACTTTCATCTGTTTCTTGCCGTATGGATCACATTGAGTTGGACGCGCACGAAGGAGAGGCTCTGCCGATGTCAATAGTGATGACAGCGACGGCAATGCCGTCACAAGATCCAGCTTTCCATTGCCCATTGCGGGCGTATGTCACGCGAAGTTTGTAGCCAGTTCCTCGAGTCTTGTTCGGATCAGTTCCGGCCGCTGTTCGGCGATGAAATGCCCGCAGTGTTCGACGAGTTCGAGTGTGTAATCGTCGGCGTTCGCAGTGCTCGGATCGGCGAGTTCATGACGAATCGCGGCGTCGTCAACGCCGAACAGCGCCCGAGTGGGGACGTGGCTGCGTCGCCGTTCGGGTCGACGCGCCAAGGCCGGCAGCTCCTGCACCAGCCATGTGCGGTAGGTATCGGTGGCGGCGCGCGCGACTACAGGGTCACGGAACTGATCGGTGTAGCAACCGATTTCATCAGAATCGAGACCCGCGGGGTTCAGCCTGAAGATCACCTTCTCCAGAAACGGCGTATATCGGTGCAAAAACATGCCGGCACCGGCAATCGGCGGTTGGTAGAAGGCGAATCGCCAGATGTGACGCAGCGCGGCGCGTGGCCGCTGCCACGGGTGTGCGATGTTCAAGGCTAGAAATGCAGCGACCCGGTCGGGTGCGCGCAACGCCATTAGGTGTCCAACCCAGCCACCCCAGTCATGGCCAACGAGCAGCACTCGGTTGATGCCCAGGGCGTCGAGCAGGGCCAGCACGTCGGTGGCAACATCTTCCTTGGCCCAGCGATGCGGAGCGGGGCCCGACCAGCCGTAGCCAGGTAGGTCGGGCGCAATAATGCGCAACCCAGGCGGTGGATCAGCCAGCAGATGGCGGTAGGCGTAGTGATGCTGAGGCCAGCCGTGTAGCGCGAGGATCACCTTCCCATCGATCGGCCCTGCCTCCGTGACATGAAAGTGTATTCCACGTACAGCCACGGACATGCGGCGTACACCTGGTATCGGCGGTGGGATCGGCCAACGCTGTTTGAAACTGGGCCGCCGCAGAAGCGAGCCCTCTGTGTCGATACCGTCACGGTGGAGCACCGTCTGGCACGCTGGATCGGAGCCATCTTCCGCAATACCCATACTGAAAGCACCTTCCTCTCTGATTCACGTTCCGACCGGTGGCCCGACGGCGTCCGCTCCTCGGCTCAGGCCGGGGGAGCGAAGAATTCCAGTGCAATACCGTCGGGATCGCGGAAGCTCAACCCCGACCCGTACTGCGCGTCCATGATCGTGCCGTGCTCGATCCCCAAGTCGTCGAGCCGGAGCAGCCATGCCTGCAACTCGGCGCGGTCAGCGCACCCAAAGCCGACGTGGTCCAGCCCTGCGCGGAACTCGGTAAAGGCGCCACCGTCTGCCACCTGGGAGTGTTGGTGGATTCCGAACAAAGTCCCATTGTCGAACTGCCACACCACATGCCGGAACCCAGCATCGGTGTGTTCGTCGAGGACTGGATCGGCGCCGATCAGGGCTCGATACCAAGGGACGCTGATGTTGAGGTTGCGCACCGTCAACGCGACGTGGGAGAGAGCTGGGAAGCTGGTCGGAGACGCCATAGGAATTCCTCTTTTCTCGAGCTCGAACGACGCGCTTGCTGCGTCGCGACTGGTTCGCTTCAAGCTCAAATCAACTGAGCTAGATGGGTCTATCGTGCGATGCCACGGTTATCGACATAGTTGCTGTGGCCTCGTGTCAGGATCGCGAAACTCTTCGACTTGACGAACCAAAAGTTAGCACTTCATCTTTACGAAGCGCAAGCTTCACGTTATATGCTCTCATTGCGAGGCGCACTATGCGGACCGCCGCGGACGGAGCTCCTCACCTTGAGCGCACTGCGAATGGCAGAACTTGCCGTTCACGCCACCTCGAAGGAGATGCCATGAACCCCACCATCATGGACGGCTTTGCTGTCGCCAACCGGCTTCATGTCGAAACCAGTTATCGCGCAGCGCAGTTCGAGTATGTCCGAGGCCGTCGACCGTGTCTGGCGACAGTGCTGGTAGGAGACGACCCAGCTTCACACACCTACGTGCGAATGAAGACCAACCGGTGTCGCACAACCGGTCTGGCCTCCCAATCCCATCGGCTGCCAGAGGATGCCAGCACCAAGGATGCAGTCAACGTCGTCGGCAAACTGAGCGACGACGAAACCGTGGACGGCATCCTGGTGCAGCACCCGATGCCGCCTCAGGTTGACGAACGCGAAGTGTTCGAAGCAATCACCCCAGCGAAGGACGTCGACGGTGTCACCGGCGCATCCATTGCCGTGATGACACTGGGCACCATGGGTTTTCAGTCCTGCACTCCTGGCGGCATCCTGCGCCTGCTCGACACCTATGACATCAATCCGGCCGGGCAACACGTCGTCGTGATGTCAGGTAGTCGCGGAATCGGAGCCATACAAGACCGCTCAGCACGCTGCAGCTTACGAAAAATATCCAGCGACCAGGGACAACTCAACTCTCAGATGGTTCCGGAAAACGGGGTGGAATCGGACAGCTCTCATGTTTTCCCGGATTACTGTCAACAAGTTCCGGATCGGACAGCAGTTCAGTAAGAACGGGACTTTGAATTACATTGTGCACCAACACATTTCGCCGATAAGCTACGATATGTCAGGTTGTCTTGATGGCGCTCTGGTCAACATCAGGAATTCCTGATGTTTTGGGTGTAGTCTGTTTCATATGGGATGGGAGTACTCCACCGGCGATCGCGGCAGCGAGTGGCACGAGGGCTACCTCGTGGCCGAGTTCGAAGATGGCCTGCGTGCTCTGGGAATCAGCGGCACTGGCATTCCGCCCGGGCACCTTGCCGTCGACCAATACGGCGACGGCACCTGGGGTCAGGAGGCCGTTCGGCGCCACGGCGCCGATCCCGAGTTTCTAACCCGCCCCGCGGGCGCAGTCATCGGCTGGCGGGCCGTATGCAATTGCTACGGTGCCGGTGACCTCATGCCGACCAAACATTGGTCGAGTCAACATCTTTGGTCACGGGTACCCTCACCGATCCGGCATGATCCATCCGCTTTCCGTATCTACGCGGCCGATGAAGATGTGCTCGACGTGATCACCAGCGACGCTGATGCCGTCGCGCACGACGTGTGGTGGAACGACCACATCAAGGCCGTCGACGTCGAAGCCGCTATCGAGACAGCGCTAGCGGCAATACGCGCCGGGGAAGTTCAGCTCGACGAAGCGGTTATTAGAGCCCGACAGAATCGCATGTCCTGGGCGAAAATCGGCGCCGCAGCGGGAATGTCACCCCAAGCCGCTCATGAACGCTGGTCCAAACGATGCATTCCCAACCCTGAGAGGCCGAGCGGCTGAAATGAATCCCTACGCACGAACCCTCTCGTCGCACCTGACCGAACTCGGTGTGCCAGAAACTCTCACGCGCCAGCTGGATTTCGGTGAGACCGGAATCTGGCCACCGCGGGCCGGGTGCGGGCCGAGCCCCGATCGACTCACACTCGTCCGGTTGTGGGCGCGCATTGATCTCGACCAGTGGGTCACCGAGGCGCCGCAGGCATTCGGACCGCACAGGGCCGGCGAGCTTGCCCGCCTGGTGGCTGTCGGTGCAGCGCTGCGGCATGCAGGTGAAGGCGCCCAGGTCCTCTGGGGTGTTGATCTTGTGGCGGCACAGTGGTGGATTGACCACGACTCCCCTGGTCTCGCAGCCGCGGGGCTTGTGTGCTTGGGGCCGCATTTACCTGAACCGCTCGTCAAAAGCGTCGATTCCGTACTCGCGGCCATCGGGTGGGCATGCCCGGCTGACATCGACGCCAATCAGCCATGCATCATCAATGGTGTTCCGTGCTTTCACACCACCTGGCACGACGGAAACTCCGTGCTCGAAAACCACACGGACACACGGCCGATCCAACGAGGTGCATGACCGTGGCTGCTGGGTACTGGGTGGTGCGTATCAACCGAGACACGGGTGAAGCCAGCACCGAACCACTGATCGACGACAGAGACGAGGCGTATCAGCGGAGTCTCGATCTCGAAACCACAGAGACCGCAACGACAGTGGTCCCCCGTCGAACTGCATCCCGAGGAGAGTGCACACCATGACGAACTACTGCATGACTGCCGTTCCGAGTCGGAAACGATCGATGAAATCAGATGGAAGGTGGGGGCTCACATGGGTCGGGTAACAGCGTTTCGCCTCAGGCTAACCCCGCGACAGCGTGAACTCCTCCGCACGTACCTGTGGGTGAATGCCGACAGCGTCTATGACGACATCGAGGAGCGGGGCGCTCACCCTGTGGACGCATCATCGGGATGGTGGATGATTCTTGACCGCCTACCGAGCGAGTGCTGGGATCGTCCGGCCAGTTGGCGACGGGAACTGGCGCGGGCATTCGATGACCTCGCTAACGACCTGGAAGATGGCAACCTGCCCTACCCACGTTGTGTGGCCGAGGAAATCGCGCTCGTGCTCGCGGTGTCCAACGCCCAGGCCGCTCATCTGGACGGTGAGTATGGAGACGAAGTGGCAGACCTGCCAGAGACCGCAGGCGACGGGGATTGGCTGTCAGCGACGAACACGCTCGTGGGTGAACGGCACATCGACTGGCACATGCCCCCTGGCGACACACCCGCCTGGCTGGGCGATGTGCCAGACCCGACGAGCTGGTTCGATGTCTTCGACGGGTTCGAGACGCGGCCCGCCGACCGAGGATTCCGACGTTGATGAGCGTCACTGAGCTGCAGTCGGCGTACGACCGCATCTTGCCCAAGCAGGTGTGTCTTGGGTTCTGAATGGGCTGCACCGCTGTCAGCTCTCGCGGCTCTCGGAGGAGCAGTCATCGGTGGTGGTCTATCGCTGTTCGGCGGTGCGCTGACCTCTCGTAGACAGTCAGCGGACAAGCGAGCCGAACTGCACCAACAGGTGGTCGCAAGCTCGCGCGAGTTCGTAATCGGGGAGATACGGACACTCTTGGCCGCACTCGATGAGTTCCTACAGGTGCTTCGCGAGGCCGAAGCCATCTCGGCCCAGCGTGAAGCAGCGATCGAGAAGGACCGGACAAGTGAGGCCGTGGACCGAGCGTTACGTGGGCCACAGCGAGGGATCAGTCTTGGTGAGGACATTAGCCCACAGTTCCGTAGCCGCCCGGAGTTCGACCTCTTATTCAAGGAGTGGCGTGAACGAGTGCGCAACGCACTACCTATGCTGCAGGATGCGGTGAGTTCCGTCGAAATAGCTGTGCCCGCGCGGCTTGCAGTCCACGCCGAGACCTTCCTTCTTCGCGCCGAATCACTGGTCAAGAGCTTCGCCCGCGCGCCAGGCATCTCCCCTGTGACAGGTGCCGATATCACCGAATTCACAAGGGCTCGGGCCGATTTGGTCGGAGAAGTTAGAGCCTGGCTGTCCGCCGACGATTACTTGCAGCGGCCCCCGGACCGAGCACGGGCGACCCGACGAACGCGATGACGATCCCGTCTCACTCAATTGAACACATACGTGGCGGAGACAAGCCGCGCCGAGTGCATCGACTCGGCGCACCGAACAGGTTCGCACTTCACTGCGAACCTGGCGACAGTGCTGGAATTTGATCGAGCGCTCTAGCTACTGTCCAGCTCATGGCCACAGCTACAAGCTCACGTCTCGAAGACGCCGAATCATCCTTGCACTCAGCCGAATCTGAGTCGGACCCTTCGCGGCGTTCCCAGTTCGCGCAGGCCGCACTGGACTCTGCAGCGGAAGTCGCATGGGACTCAAGTGCCACCGTCGAAGACCGCGCCAACGCGCGCGCGATCATGCGAACCTCCCTCAAACTGCGGGTCCAGTCCGTCCAACACCGCCGATTCGCGCGAGGGCAGGATCGGGGCCTAGATGACCGCGGTGCCGAACTCTCGTGATCGCCTGACCCCCACTCCGGTTGGGCGACCTTATGATTCGGCAGGCCGCATCCGACACCGGGTCGTCGCCCGCTACGGACGTCCTGTACCTGTGGCAGGCATGCTCGGCGCCAACAGTTCGCCGGGAGCGACTCCGAGCACCTGGGCGATATGAACCACTACGACGGCAGTGGGGTTCTTGCGTCCACCTTCAATGTGGTTCAGATGTGGCCTGCCAATACCAGCGCGCTCCGCGAGCTCGGCTTGTGTCAGACCCGCCTGCAGACGGTGGTCCCGGATGGCAGCACCGAGGGCGGCCAGGATGACGGAATCATCGCTGGACGTGTCCGTCACGGCCGCTCCTCTCCATAGGCGTTGCCCAAAGGCTACACCGGGAGTGATCGTGTCGGGGCGTTCAGAACAGGACAGCATCAGTCGTGGCCTCCTGCCACCATTGTTCGAATCCGGCGCGCTGCTTGTCCTCGACAACAGCCGGGCACACCACGTAAAAGTGCTCCAGGTCCGGTTTTTCGGCGGTGCGCTGACGAACGATGTGACGCAGGATGCCATCTCCCCCTACACGAGGAACACCTGGCGCCAACGCCAGGGCGTCACTCATCTCTTGGCGCGTCCCCCGCTTCGTGGCCCGCACCGATCGTGCGACGGTTCCGCACCCGTCTGGCCGTTTCGACGATCGACGGGTCAGCCGCCGGACCTCGTAGATCGCGTGCTCGCAACCGTCGAGCGTCGCCTGGAACCGGCGCTCTACGTCCTCGAGGTTGGCTTGTGCGGCGAGCGCCGCGGCGGAGCTCCCCTGGATGAGGGTCTGGCGTTCGTTGAGCCTGCGGGCCACGTCCTCGAGGAACAGGGCGCGCGCGCCCTGGTGCGGTTCCCGCCGCCATCTCTCTACGACGTCCCGCCGGCCGGCCTCAGTGGTCATCGCAAACGGACAGAAGCCGCACGCTGATTTCGACCATCGGCGACCGGTGATCTGCGTGATGAAATCCGTGCACTGCGCCCGATCCCAACCCCAGTCCTGCAACGGGTACCAGCCGGTGCGCTGGTCGGTATTGAACAGAGCATCCTTGACAGCCCTTGACGGCTCCCCGCTTTCGAAACCGACGACATGACGATAACTCCGTCCGGCGGTGACCGTGGCGATGACAGGATCCAGGCAATTTCCTTTGGCGTGGATCGAGCACAGGCGCGTGCCACCGATCTGGGGAAGCGTTCCCGCCGAGAGCAGCTCATCCTCCAGTGTGTACGCGGCACCGTACAGACGCTTGGGAGCGGTGGAGTCCTGCAGCACCGCAACCCCTTCCCCGCTCGTGCTGGTCTTTCGTTGAGACCGGCCTACCTGGATGAAACGAACGCCGCGACGAGATAGCTCAGGAAGAACGACTTCCTCGACGTCGCGGATCGTCTCATCGAACTCTCCCCCAGTGTCTGCCGCGATGACGACGAGGTCTCGCAGATCGAAGTCACGGGTTGATGGTTCGGTGAACCACCGCAGCAGGATGGCGGTCGAGTCAACGCCCATCCCGTAACTCATCACAACCATTGGGCTGCAGTCGGACTCGCTCACGATGGGTAGTTGATCCTGGCTGGCAGTCATCAGACTCCTCCTGACACTTCCTCGAAAGGTGTTGCCTATAGGCTACATCAGGGTGTAGCCTATAGGCAACACGTTCGGTTGAGGAGGTAGACCAGATGCTCGAAATAATGGATTGGTTCTGCGGGGCCGGAGGCTCGTCACAGGGTATGCACGCCGTACCGCACGTCCGGGTCACCAAGGCGGCCAATCACTGGGACAAGGCGATCGAGTCGCACGCTGCCAACTTCCCCGACACCGACCACTACCTCGGCGACATCCGCGAGGCCCCCGTGGCGAAATGGCCCGTCGCAGACATCTTCTGGGCATCACCCGAATGCCCACAATGGTCAACGGCACGAGGTAAAAAGCGCGACTTCGACGCGACGCTGCAGGGCGACCTGTTCGACACCCCACGCGACGAAGAGGCCGATCGCTCCCGCGCCCTCATGGAAGAAGTCCCGATGTACCTGCGCGGCGTCATCGAACGCGGTGGCCGAGTCCGGGCCGGGGTGGTCGAGAACGTCGTCGAGGTACGCGCATGGGACCAATGGGACCGCTGGATCGGCGAGATCCGCAGCCTCGGCTACCGAACCCGCGTCATCGCTATGAATTCCATGCACGCTCAACCAGGCCGCACGCTGCCAGCCCCACAGTCACGCGACCGCCTCTACGTGGCCTACTGGGACAAAGCCCTGCGCCGCGAACCCGACTGGGACAAATGGCTCCGACCCCGCGCGTACTGCACGACATGCGACGAATGGATCGACGCGATCCAGGTGTTCAAGAAGCCCGGCGCCGACATGGGCCGCTACCGCAGCCAGTACGTCTACAGGTGCCCCCACGTGGCATGCCGCAACGCCATCGTCGAACCACCAGCCATGCCCGCCGCCGATGCAATCGACTGGACACTGCCCGGTGAGCGCCTCGGCGACAAGCCGCTACGGGAATTCAGGAACAAGGACACGGGCAAGGTGGTCGTCGCCCCGCTCGCCCCTAAGACGATGGCTCGGATCACGGCCGGAATCGAACGCTACTGGGCCCCGTTTATCACCGAGCACCGGCACGAGTATCGAGTCCGTGGTGTCGATGTACCGCTGCAAACCGTGGCGGCCGCGGGCAACCACTTCGGCTTGGCCGTGCCGATCGAAGGCCGCGACGGCAAGGTCGCCGCCCCGGTCGAGCTGCCTCTGAGGACCGCCACCACCCGCAACGAAACCGCCCTCGTGGTGCCGTGCGGCGGAACCTGGCGCGATGCAGCCACTACCGCCAACGTGCCGATATCGACCCGCACCACACGCGAATCCGACGGCATCGCCTTCCCCCCGTTCGTCGCCGAATTGCGCGGCGGCGCAAGCGACGTCCGCTCTGTCAACGACCCTCTCGCGACCGTCACAGCCTCGGGCAACCACCACGGACTCATCACCAGCTACTACGGCAACGGAAGCACCCACAGCACGGACGAAGCCCTCGCTACGGTCACCGCGATCCACCGGCACGCATTGCTGATGCGCAACAACGGAGTTCGCGGAGGACACCCGGCCCGCCACACCACGCCCATCGATGAGCCAGCACGCACCGTCACTACCTCCGGGCACCAGTCACTACTAACCGCCCACGCACTGCCCATCGACCTCAGCGACGTGCTCTTCCGCATGCTGGAACCGCACGAGATCGGCCGCGCAATGGCCTTCGGACGCAACTACGTCGTCCTCGGAAACAAGCGCCAGCGAGTCCGCCAGTACGGCAACGCCGTCACTCCCCCGGTCGCCGGAGTCATCGTGTCAGCACTCGTCGAGGCAATCACCGGCGAAACGATCGAGCGATGGCCACACGACCTGGCTGCGGCCTAGTTCGACCCGGGGTGCAGAACGCCACGAAATAACCGTTGCGTTCTGCACCCACCAACTCAGGAGCAAGAAGGTTGCGATGTCCGAACAACTCATGATCGACTTCGATCCGCGAGCCACCGCCGCGCGCATCGCCGCCGAAGAAGAAGTGGCCGCAGCATACGCAGAACTGGTCGTCGAACTCGTCGTCACCGAAGCCGATGCCCGCGAGCACGACCTCTGGCTCACCCCTAGCGACGGCGGGCGCCTCACCGTCTTGGTGTGCCCTGCCTGCGGTCAGTACGAAGCCAACGAATTCCTAATCTGCAACAACCACGGTCTCAGCCGGGAGTATCTGTACAAGCGGGGCGACGGAGCATGGGTGACGACGGGCCGCGAGTACGGCAGACAATGGTGTGTCGCCCTCGACCTCACCAGCCGACACCTGGCCGGCGACTGCCACCTCAGCGAAAGCCAGACGCAAATGCTGGGCCGACTCCGACCCGAGGTCCGCGAAAGATTCGATCGTGAGGTCGCGGATGTGCGCCAGCGCATCGAGGCTCGACAGATTGGTCGGTAGCGCTGACGATGAGCCTGATCGCTGCTATACGGAACAGTCTTGCACTTGCTATGCCAAGCAAAGTTTTGCAATACGGAATTCGACATACTCACTGATTGCTGTGTGAACCCGTTCAGTGTTGTGAAACCGCCAAATGAACGCATGATGTATCCAATGAGGAAGTATGGTCAGGCGGGCAACGAGCAAAGATGGTGACGGCCGGGACTGTAGTGAATCACGCCTACGTAGGGCGAAATATACGCAATAGCATTGACCAGAAGAACGTCCACGACTTTGTGTGAAAGACCCGGCGCGGCGTCTCTGCCAGAATCCTAGTGACTAATAGAAGAATGGCGAAAAGTCCACTAATAATATTAGCTACAACCATTGCAGTAATGGCGATAATCCCTTATTGTGGAAGCATAAGAAAATAGCCTATCTGATTCAGAATGAGGAGTTGGAAATGTCCGTCACCGTGTACACCAAGCCCGCATGCGTGCAGTGCAACGCCACCTATAAGGCGCTGGAAAAGCAGGGCATCGCGTTCGAGAAGGTTGACATCACTGTCGACAGCGAGGCCCGCGACTACGTCATGGCGCTCGGCTACCTGCAGGCCCCGGTAGTGGTGGCCGGCAACGAGCACTGGTCGGGCTTCCGGCCCGATCGGATCAAGACACTCACGAATCCGGAGACGGTATCCACCGCCGATGCAAGTGCGGTGTCCGCATGACTTCCGGTGTGATCGACCCCTGGTCCTCCCATTCCGGCCCACGACCGGTGTTCGACGATGAGCTGTCGGACACCGACAAGTTCGTCGATTACGCGGCCGCCATGAATCACTACGCGGGGCCGTTCTGCTCCTGCGGCGACTACTCCTGCCCTGCCAACAACGACTCCTCGGCACGCTGTGTGAACTACGACGATCCATTCGCTTACGTAGGTCGGTATCCGGAATCCTGGACCGACGAAGACATCGAGGCCTACGAAGCGACGGAACTGACCGAATCGCTCATCAGCGAGGCCCGGTGCACCGCCGAGGGCAACACCCTCCTCGCAGTCCAACGCATCAACGCACTCGGCGCCGACCTCGCCACGGCACCGGAGGGGTTGCGACGATGCACCGCCTGACCATCGACCGAGCCGACCACGGAACAACCACCACCAGCGAGCATCCCGACGCTGCTGATGCCAAGCGCGCACTCGAGCGCTACGTCGAGCACGCGGGCTGCCGAACCGACACGATCCAGATGCACTCAGCTTTCAGTAGCTGGCAGCTCACCACTCTCGCCGGCAATCGTTTCCATGCCACCGCCACCATCGAATGCTGCAGTGCGGCGGCCTCTCACGCCACAGACTTCGCTGTGCTCACAGCCATACGCGGCAGTGCTCTTGCGGTCGATACAGGCATCGCCTGCGTCGATAACTACGAGCGAGCTGCCGTTCAGCATCAGTGGGACAAACTCACCGGAGCTTCTCGGCATTTTCATCGTGCGAGCTGACCACGCAACCATCGCCCGAGACGGACTAGCCATGCATGAGCTCACCATCAACGCATCGACCGGACTCCTCACCAGTCGGCACAACAATTTCGCCTGGGCACGACGAGCGCTGCTCGCCCATGCCCGGCTCAGTGATGTGTATCTGCACTCTCTGCAATGCGATGTAGACCCCGGAACGGCGACGTTCGAACTTGTCAGTTTCGACGCCACAGGACGGTGTCCCCGTGTCACGGGGACCGCGCAGATCGGACCGGCGTCGCGACCTGATCAATCGCACGTTGAACCATTCGAATCGACACACCGGCCGCAACATCACTCACGAGAGGAACACGATCAACGATGACCACCTTCAACCGGCCTTACGTTCTCCAACTGGCAGTCGCTCTGATGGTCCCCCAGCACGACGACGAGTACTACCGACGCATCCGCCAAACCGCTGAGGCCAACGGCGTCCCGCCCGAGCAGCTCGACCGCGCGGCATTCATCGTTGATGGGGTACGCAAAGGCGGTACCGATATCGATGAGTGGATCCGCCAGGAGTACATCGTTGACGGTTGGTTGCAGGGCTATGTGCCGCTCGAAGCTTCGCCCACCGACTCACAATGGTCGACCTATCACCTAGCGCACTTGGCCGAGGATCACTACCGCCGTCAACCAACTATCTGAAGCCTGGCTACGCGCCGTTCTGGGTCAGAACAGTCGTGGGTGAACGCCCAACAGTGCCTCGCGCACTGCTTCGGCATTCCAGCCGTCGCGCACCGCGTCACGAAGGGCAACGGACCGTTCCCGACGCGCCTCGCGACCTAGCCCGCGAATCGACGGCCTGCCGCCGCCGCGGCGGCCCCGTCCCATCCGCAACATGTTCTCAGACTGCGTGCCCGCGACGACATGCTGGCGTACCGATTCCGGCGGACTGATTTTCACGCAGATCGGATTGTCGCAATCGTGCAAGGCGAACACATCCGCGCTCAGCGGCCGGCCCGTAGCCATCGCCAATGCGTACCGATTCGGACGCACACAGAATCCTGTGCCCGATCGCGTGATGAAGAACCTGCCATAGCCGTCCGCGCCAATGGCGCCCACCCAGATGCTGCAGTCATCCGCCTCGGGACCGATAACGACATAACTGCAAAACCGCGCGCACTCCGCTGGGTGTACCCGAGGGTCCACCCAGAGTGCGTGAACGTGGTCCTCAAGCCCATTCACGAGCCGTACGCTACCGATCCGCCCGGACACGTTGTCGTGTGCGAATTCGCGTACCCGCGTTCATCGTTGGCTTCCCAACATTTCCCCCGCGCTCGTGGGCTCTTCCCGCTGCGCCTGGGCCTCAACCGAAACACCCTGCCCGGCGTCCGAAGATGCCTCGACGCCTCGGTCACCTAGTGCTTGCGGATCTTCCGGCGACACGGCCCGTGGTTCGCCGGAACCTAGTGCCTGCGAACGGCTCCCGGCGGCGTCTCGAAGGCTCGGAGTCTGGGCGGCCAGTTTGATGTAGCTGCGGACCAACTTTTCCGGGACATCCCCCAGCGCGGCGATGTCTTTGATGGTCTCCCCCCGTGCCTTCAGGCGGGCCAGCGCCTTGGCGCCTTCCACCCGTTGTTCGTGGCGCCGCTGCTCAGCTTCACCTCGTACCTGCGCAAGGTGCTCGGCCTCCCAACCGTCGACGGCCTGAAGCTTCTGTTCAGCCAGCAGGAACGCCACCATGTCCTCGCGGTTGTCCGATTCCCTTTTGAGCCGTTCCTGCTGAGCTCTGGTCTGCGCTTCGCGGACCTTGCGGCGTACATCGCTCCGAGACTCGATCTTGGCCATGGTGCGGACCGTACGGCGGCGCGGCGGGCCGAGTCCAACAGTAGCTCCACATTCGCCCTGATCGAATTTTCTTTCCCTCCACACCGATTGAGCTTTGCGCGATCTGAGTTTGATGCTCCGGTCCCACCTCAGCGTGGCTCTGTCATCGCGATCCACCAGTATTTCGAAGCCACCCGAGCACCCCCGCCGGCATCCAGCCGCCGTCTACCCAAAGCCACACACCTCTTGCACTCAGGATCACAGTTCGATAACGATCCCAGGGCTACTGTTGGATTTGACGTGCGTCAAGTTTCTAACGTGCGGCTCATGACGGCCACGCTGCACAAACTCACCGCCGGTGATGGCTACCTGTATCTGATCCGCCAGGTCGCTGCGCACGACACCACCGAGCGCGGACGCAACACCCTCTCCGATTACTACTCGGCCAAAGGTGAATCCCCCGGCCGCTGGGTTGGCAAGGGGTTGGCATCACTGTCGTATACCGGGGTACGTGGCGTATCCCAACAGGTCAAAGACGAGGTCTGGACGGTACCCGAAGGGTCCGAGGTCACCGAGGAACAGATGGCAGCACTGTTCGGGGAAGGGTTGCACCCCAACGCCGTTGACATCGCCAACCATCAGGTAGGTCGAGGCGCACCTGCCCACGTCGCGATCAAGGCGGCTCATCTGGGCCGGCCATTCACCGTGCGCAGCGGGGCGACCGAGTTTCAAAAGGCACTCGCGGTCGCCTACCGCGAGTACAACGCCGAGCACGGCAAGCGATGGAACGCACCCATCCCTGACGAGGTCCGTGCCCGACTGCGCACCACCATCGCGCGTGAACAATTCAGCGAGGAATACGACCGCGAGCCCGCCGATGACCGCGAGCTTTCCGGCTTCATCGCGCGCAACTCACGGCTACCTACCACCGCCGTCGCCGGCTACGACATCACGTTCTCACCGGTGAAATCGGTGTCGACGCTGTGGGCCATCGCCCCCCTGGATGTGTCGGCCGCGATCGAAGAGTGCCACGACGCCGCGGTGACAGATTCGTTGGCGTTCATCCAACAAAACGCCGCGTTCACCCGCATCGGTGCCGGCGGTGTCGCCCAAGTGGATACGACAGGCCTCATCGGAACAGCCTTCACACACCGCGATTCGCGCGCGGGTGACCCGGATCTGCACACGCACGTGGCGATTTCGAACAAGGTCGCCTACATCGACGCACACGGCGTGCAGCGTTGGCTGGCGCTGGACGGACAACCCCTGCACCGCATGATGGTGAGCGCTTCTGAGCTCTACAACACCCGACTCGAGGCGCATTTGGAGGAGCGCCTCGGGCTGCGATTTCGCTGAGGTCACACCCCCCGGCCGCAACAAGCGACCGATCCGCGAGATTGTCGGCGTCAGCACCGAATTGATGGCGCGCTGGTCGTCGCGACGCCAAGCGATCGAAGCACGCACCGCCGAGCTGGCCAAGCAGTTCCAAGTCGACCACGGCCGCGAGCCCACCAACATCGAGGCAATCGCGCTGGCACAGCAGGCCACACTCGAATCGCGCGAGGCCAAACACGAGCCACGGTCGTTGGCCGAACAACGCCAAACGTGGCGGGTCGAAGCCATCGAAGTACTCGGCAGTCAACGCGCCGTGACCCGAATGATCGGGCAGTCACTGTCAGCGGCCCGACGACGCCGCCGCGCCGCGGTGACACCGGATTGGGTCACCAACCAGGCGCACAAAGCCATCGCTGTCGTCTCGGAATCACGAGCGACCTGGCAGCGCCACCACGTCCTAGCCGAAGCGCAACGCATTGTGCGTGCCACCGGCCATGCCAGCTCGGTCGATCTGGCCGAAAAGATCACCGCCGCAGCGCTCGACGAGCCGATCTCGCTGCCACTGGCGCGCATCAACGATGGCGACCGAGACGAACCAGCCGCGCTGCGCCGCCGTGACGGCACCAGCATCTACACCCGCGACGGCGCCAAGCTCTACACCTCGGCTGCCGTGGTGGCCGCCGAGCGGCGCATCCTGCACACCGCCACTCTCACCGACGGTCGTATCGTCACCGACCAGGATGTCGAGTTTGCGCTGGCCGACTCCGCCGCGCGTGGCAAGAAACTCAACCCCGGGCAGGTCACGCTGGTGACTGAAATGGCCACCAGTGGCCGGCGACTGGCGCTTGCCCTGGCCCCGGCCGGTGCAGGAAAGACCACTGCGATGGCTGCCCTGTCGCAGGCATGGCGCTCATCGGGCGGGCGCGTGATCGGTCTGGCGCCGACCGCGGCCGCCGCAATCGAACTCGGCAACGATCTGGGCGCGTCGACCGACACCCTCGACAAGTACATCAACCTCATCGACAACCCGTCCAACTCGATTGTGCCGCAGTGGTTCGACCAGGTCGATGAATCGACACTGCTCATCATCGACGAGGCCGGAAAAGCCGGAACACTACAACTGGACACCGTCATCGCTCACGCGATCGCCAAGGGCGCCAGCGTGCGGCTGGTCGGAGATGACGGACAGATCGCCTCGATCTCGGCAGGCGGTGTACTGCGCGACATCGCCGCCGAAACCGATGCCCTCACGCTGTCGCAGCTGGTGCGCTTCGTTGCCCCCGAAGAGGGCGCAGCCTCACTCGCGCTACGCACGGGCGATCCCGCTGGCATCGGCTTCTACATCGACCACCAACGGGTGCATGTCGGTGCCGACGAAACCGCCGCCGAGATGGCTTTCACCGCATGGTTGACCGACACCCGCGCCGGGCGCGACAGCCTGCTGCTGGCCCCCACCAACCCCATAGTCGATGACCTCAACGCCCGCGCTCGTACCGCCCGGCTCTCGGCCGCGTTCGCCGACAAGCCGCGCTACCGCATCGGCCGCGGAACCATCCTGTCCGACCAACTAGCCGCTTCTGCCGGTGACATCATCCGCACTCGCGAGAACGCCCGCTGGCTGCGCCTGAGTACCACCGACTACGTCCGCAACGGCTACCGCTACGAGATTGTCGAAGTCCACCCTGACGGATCGCTCGACGTGCGCCACCTCGGCACCGACCGCACTTTGACCCTGCCCGCCGACTACGTCACCGAGCACGTCACCCTCGGCTACGCCACCACCATCGACTCCGCCCAAGGACTGACCGCCGGCTACAGCTGCCACGTCGTGGGCGCCGAACACATCACCCGCCAATTGCTCTACGTCGCGCTCACCCGCGGCCGTGAACAAAACCACGTGTATCTGTCGACGGCAGAACATGATCCGCACCGCGTCCTATCTCCCAAGGCAACCCACCCCGACACCGCTGTCGATGTGCTCACCAAGATCCTGGCCCGCGACGGAGCCCAAATCTCGGCCACCACCGCAGAGCGCGTGGCAGCCGATCCATTTGCTCGCCTCGCCGCAGCCGCCGAGATGTATCAAGACGCCGTCGGCACCGCCGCCGAGATTTACGCCGGCCCCCAGGTGATGGCCGTCATCGACGAGCAGGCCGAGACCGTTCATGCCGGCCTGACCGAACAGGCCGCCTGGCCCACGCTGCGCAAACACCTGGCCATCATCGCCGCCAGCGGCGGCGACCCGATCCAGCAACTCACCGCCGCCGCGAGCAAACGCGAACTCGGCTCCGCGTTCGACGTCGCCGCGGTGCTCGACTGGCGCCTCGATGAAACGGGCCGGCATAGCGCCGGAACCGGACCGCTGGCCTGGCTATCAGCCGTACCCCACTCGCTCCGCCGCCTACCCGAATGGGGCGAATACCTCAGCGCACGAGCCACACTCGCCACCGAGCTTGCCGACCAGATCCGCACAACGGCGCGGGCATGGACACCGGCCACCGCCCCGCAATGGGCACGGCCCCTCATCGACGCCGATCCCGTACTGGTTGCCGAGATCGCCGTCTTCCGAGCGGCCTTCCGGGTCGCACCCGAAGACAGCCGACTCCTCGGCGCCGACCAGTACGCCGTCCGCGCCCGCAAGGTTCAACGCGACCTGCAGCAAGCCGCCACCCACGTCATCGGCGCTCGTGTTCCAGCCACCCACCAGTTCGCCGAACTCATTGACTCCATCGATCCGCGTCTGCGTGCCGACAGCTACTGGCCCCAACTGGCCAATCACCTCGCTGAAGCCGCACCCAGCCGCCCCGACCTGGCCACACTCGTTCGTCAGACTGCCGCAGATCGGCCCCTTCCCGACGAGCTGCCCGCCGCCGCCCTCTGGTGGCGGCTATCAG
Organism: Mycobacterium farcinogenes; assembly: GCF_019739075.1. Classification (NCBI taxonomy): domain Bacteria; kingdom Bacillati; phylum Actinomycetota; class Actinomycetes; order Mycobacteriales; family Mycobacteriaceae; genus Mycobacterium; species Mycobacterium farcinogenes. The sequence goes on from NZ_CP081674.1 coordinate 142,402, forward strand.
GCAAGCTCAGCCATACCGCGACCCTGGAAACCCCAGACGCGCACCTGCGCCCAGCCTGGATCAGCCATCTCCGCAGCGTCTTTGGCTCCGCCGTCTCCGAAACCATCAGCACCGACCCCGCGTGGCCGGCACTGGTGGCAGCGGTTGAGGCCGCCGACCCCGGCACCTGGACTCCGCGCGACCTGCTCGAGCTTGCCGCCGAACACCTCGCCGACGCTCATGACCATGACCAGACCATCGCGCCCTACCAGTACGCCCGACTCATCACGCACACCGTCGACATGGTCACCTCCGGGGACCCGACCCAGCACACCCATCTTGACGCGCCGCTGCCCGAGCATGCGCCGCTGTCGCCCGAGGAGGAAGAAGAACTTCTCGCCGCGGACCCGTACCACCACTCCTACGAGGTCGACGCCAACCCGGTCCCGGTCGAACTCAACGACGCCTACCACGACGTTGCGGCATTCGACGTCGAGCATCTCGACGCCGCTCCGCCGGCGTCGGACCCCGAACCGGCAGGCGACGCAGAAGAGCTCGGCAGCCTGCGCTTTGAGGATCTCTCACCGCGGCGCGTACCGCCTCCCCCGCTGCCCGCAGCACTGCTCGACATTGCCCAGTTACGCAGCCAACTGCAGCAGGAATTGACCAACTACGAATCGCTGGCCAGACGAGCCGCGACATTAGACGGCCCACACGTTGACGCCGCCATGCCACGCATCCTCGAAATGCGGGCGGCCGCCGATGCGGACCTTCCGTACTTCCACGCCGTTCAAGAAGTCATCGACCAGTGGGCCGATGCCGACGCCGCATACGACGCCGCCCGCGCCCAAGTCCAATGGGCACAGGAACAACTCGACAGTCTGCGAGCCCAGCCCGATGCCGATCCGCTCGACATTGCCTCCGCACAAGCCGATCTAGACCTTCGCCGCATGACCCTGCCCAGCGTGTCCCCCGCCGAGAGGTTCTACCCCGCACTCACTGCTGCAAAGGAAGCGCGCGCCGCCGCCGCCGGCGGAGCGGACAATATCGTCACCCACGCTGACGCTGACAAAGTCATCGCCGCTGCCACTGAAGCCGACCGATACGACCAGCTCGCCCTCCGGCGCCGCTGCATCGACCTGCGACGTGACCTCGACCGGGCCGAGCTCGCCGCAGCCGCGGCCTACGCCGCGGCCGATCATCGCCCCGCCGAGCACGTTTTGGCCCAGCAGAGCCAACTCGATATCGAACTGCGCCTTCTGACGGTCGCCGGCCACCGCAGCGGCCAACCCGTCCTGCGGCTGGCTGAGCCAACCCCCGACACCCCCGAACATGCGGCGATCGCCAACCTGGCGCGGATGCCATTCACCGTCAGCGTGGTCTCAGCTGCTCCCAGCGACGAACTCATCGCCGCATTCGAAGCCATGCACACTGCCGCTGAGACCGCCGGGCGCCGCCTGTACTGGTGCGCACCCGGTGAAACCCCAGACGACCGCACCACACTCAGGCACGACGGGGCTGACTCCCTCGGCCATCTCCACGAACGCCTGACCACCGGCACCTGGCACGCAGGCGCCGGCGACATCCTCATCGTCGACAACACCGCTGCCGCCGACCCCGCCAAGCTCGTCGATATCGCCGAACACGCGAACCAACAGCAGGCACGCCTCATCCTGCTCGACACCACCGCGCCGACGTGGCCACCTCAACCCAGTGCCGCAGTCCTGCAACTGCTTCGCACCGATCTGCCCTGGACCATTACCGCCGGTCAAGGTCCAGCCGGCAGTGAGAAGCTCAGCCCGGCCACATCCAACGCGCCGGACCTGCAACCCGTGCTCGCCCAAGCCGAACGACTCAATCCCACAACGCTGACCGACGGGCTCGCGGCGGCGTTAACCAAACGCACCGACATGCGCCGCGTTCATCGACGAGCATTCGACGCCGTCCAGGCCAGCTCCTGGATGCGCGCCCGGACGCAGAGCCAGGAACGCAGTCGCGAGCACGGACACGACATCGACCCCTGACCGGCGAGAGAGTCCTCAACCGCGGATCGGGCGCTACTGCTGGACATTGAGTTTGCAGACTGACCATCATCGCGATATGCCAGTCTTGGTGCCCGGCGGCCAGCAACGCGACAAACACAGGCCCTACACGCCCTACAGCGGCCTGCTCTACACCGACGACGGACGGCCATACATGGCCGAAAGCGCCCCACACCTGCTCATCTCGGCGCCGACGCGAACAGGCAAGACGCGCAGGCTGCTGTCTTGCGCAGCCGTGGTACACCCCGGCCCCGCTGTCTGTGTGTCCAGCAAACCAGACTTGGCAGAACTGGTTATGCAGCGTCGATTCAGCGGGCCGGTTGGAGTGATCGACCTTCGACCGACGAAAGCTGTTGTCTGGCCGCAAAATGTACGCCAACTCGTCACGGACCCCACAGGAGCCATCACCAGTGGCGATGACGCCCTCACGGTGGCTGAGACAATGCTGGCTACCTCCGGTGTGGGCTTCGGCGGGGCTACCAGCGGTCAAAGCGTCGCTGCTGGTGGACTCTGGGAAATCAGTGCTGCCCCACCATTGGCGTGCTTGCTTTACGCCGCCAGCCCTCTGGGCAACAGCCAAGGTATGCCATGGGTGCTACGAGCCGTCGGAACGCGCGGTGACGACGAGGACGATGAAGCCCACGCCGGCGAAGTCGATTACCCCTCATGGGCGACGGCATACTCGCTGTGCGAACACGCCGATCTGCGCGAACCACTCATGGAACTGATGACCATGGACAGCCGCCTGCGTGACAGCGTGACAATCACCATGAAAAAGGCCACCACACCGTGGGTTCGGCTCGGACTGATGAACAAGAACAGTGACCCCTTCAGCGTGGCCGACCAGATCAGCATCGAATCGTTTGACGTCTCCATGCTCGATGACCCCCAGGCCACCCTGTTCGTCATCGCGCCCAACAGCGGCACGGTAGCCGGCGCCGCGGTGGCACTGATCGACTCCATCGTGCAGTACTTCCGCAAGAAAACCGACCAGCACCAGTTAACGCACCGTCTACTCCTTGAGCTTGACGAGGTGTGCAACAGCTGCCCGCTGCCCTCACTACTGAACTACGTCGGCGAATCGGCTGGCCTCGGCGTCAACATCATGGCGACCGTCCAGTCGACCAGCCACTTCGACGTGGTGTTCGGCCCGAAATACGCTGACGCACTGCGAGATATGTTCCCCGGCACGCTCATCATGTACGGCTCACACGAGCGGCACTTCCTCGAACAGGCCTCCGATTGGTTGGGTCTGGCGACCCGGCGCACCGAATCCTACGAACCAACGAGCGGCAGCCGAGGACAATCCTCAGTCTTCGGAGCCCAGATCGACTGGCAGGACTTTCTGCCCCAGAACCGCGAAGAAGCACACCTGCTCGCTCGCGGTGAGCCGGGACAGCGCGTGCACATCCCCGACTGGGAGGACTTCCTGCAGATCTGGGACCGCGTGGTCGAAGAACGTGTCAAACGCCGACGCCGAGCGTGAGGCCGCTGCCCTCCTCCCGGCCGGGCATGGTTCCATAGGTTGCCGCCACCGAGGGTGATGTCCGTGGTCCGCGGCCGCATCACCAGAAGGGAACCACGCCGGTGACAGATGTCGAGACCCTGCTCGCGAAAGTATGGAATCCGACCACGCGATCACACGCTGAGGAAGCCTGGCGCTGCTACAACGCCGGAGCCATCAGGGCCAGCATCACCGCCACATGGACCGCAATCACCGCTGACATCATCGCCAAGATCGGCCGCCTGGCCGATGACTCCGATGGGGAAGCCAAGTCGATCCAATCGGCAGTGGAACACGCACAGGCACAAGGGCTCTCAACAGAGGGCGTCCGATCTATGCAGACCATCGAGAACCAATTACTCGACAACGCTGTACAGCTGGAACTTCTCGATCCCATTGACAAGCGCGCACTGGAACGCATACGTGAAGACCGCAACCTCTGCGTGCACCCATCTCTGCGGCCGTTCAACGAAGTTTTCGCCCCACAGCCCGAAGCGGCGCGCGCTCACCTCGCCATCGCACTGGATGTACTACTGATCCAACGACCCACACAAGGCCGCAAAATCGTTGAGTCTTATATCGAGTTCACGTGCTCGCCGGCATTCTTCCCTAGCGCCGCCCACATCCAGGCGACCTACCTCGACCGGGTCCGGCCAGCTACACGCCGCAACCTGGCTGCCATGGCGGCCAAACACGCGCTCCTCGAACTCAACCCCGCCGATCGTATGGACCCGACCAGCTATGCCGATCGCTCCGCCACCGTGCTGAAGGCATTCGCAGCACGTGAACGAGAGCTTGTGCGCGGTGAACTCACCCTGCTGCGAGACAGATTCCGGGAGGCGGCCCCGGAATGTCAACGACGCGCCCTCGGCCGCCTCGGCGATCTCGACTTGTTCTGGGACATGACCGATGGCTCGCTCGTCGAACATCTGAACAACCTTGTGGGACAGGAATTCCGCGTTTTCGGGTCCGAACCTCTGAAGATCCGGACTGCCACGACGCTGTCGCTCGTCGCCGTTGCGTCCGTGAGAGACCGACTCGGCCAGCTCGAAACACAGTTCAATCGACTGTCATCCCACCAAAAGGTGAACGTCATCGAGGCAAGACCAGACCCGTACTTCGTTCCGGCGATCATCAATCTCCTGGCAGATGCGGGGTCCTACCGGTTCGGTGAGACCGTCGGGCAGCTACTCGTCGAGCACGCTGCCTTCCTCACGATGGACGACCTCGGATCCGCGCTCCAGGCATGGGCCAGCAACGACCAGTGCTGGCGCGCTGGTTTGATGCCCGAGGCGGCGGTGAACCTGCTGGGCGACACCCGTCACCTCGGACGCGAACGGGTCGGCGCATTCACAACATTTCTCGATGCTGTTCGGCAACAGGTGGATGCCGACGAAAAATATTACAACTACCCAGAGCTTGGCGCGGCGCTCGACAACCTCTCCGAAGGGCCCATACCTTGAGCGCGTGCTGTTGCGCCATTGCGCCAACAACTGCGGTGTACGGGGCTGACTCCCGTGTCTATGGCTCAGTCAGCGGATTCTTAGAGAACCTACAAGGTCGCGGCACGAAGAACCTTGCTCAGCCGTACCTACGATCCCACACTATGACTGCAATTGACGTTCCCCCCGCGCCCCACCTTCTCGACCGAATCCTCAAGCCCTACGGCAACATCGACAAGCGCTTCGCATGGGACTGGTTCGTGCGCGACCTAGCCGAGCGTGAAGCCGCCAACATCCGTGCGATCATCGCCGTCGCAGGTTTTGAGGCTGAAGTTCCTCCCGACCCGACCGATCTAGTAATCAACCATATTCCCGCCGAAGTCTTGACTTTCCTTTGGCGGAACGATTGCCACGACGAGGCAGCCAAATTCGCGGCTGACATCTGGGTGCGCGTACGGGGTCAAAGCCAATGGCCCACTGACGTGTGGATTGACGTGTTGGGCTTCACCATCGCGCCTGATGGTTGGAGCGACGACCATCGGGATGAGCTCTTTGCGCGCGTCAGGAAGATCGCTGGGCGATAGGCGCTGACGCTGGGTTCCCACCCCTCATCCGCCGACCTCGGCATCAGCTGGTCTGCTGGTGCTCGACGTCTCTGGGCACGCGGGCAAGCTGTTGGATCGGTTGGTCGTGGCCGTTCGGCCACACCCACCTGAAGGTGCACGGTTTATCAGGGGTTCACATCGCGACACGGGCATAATATAGTGGCTGAAGTGCTGTTTTGGTCATCGTAATCTGTATACTGTTAGGCATGTGCAGCCTGGATTCTGCCGAATTCTTCCGGCGCGCCTTCACGGTGGATGTAGG
>NZ_CP081675.1:0-91789 GCF_019739075.1 Mycobacterium farcinogenes
GACGATGTCCACACCCCAGAGGCCCAAGAGGCTCTTGGCCGCGCGAAAGCCGCTCGGTGCCGACCGCTGTGCCTGTGCCAGTCCCCGGGGGTGCAGATGTACATCGCTGCGGCTGGACGCGACCTCATCGTCAAACGGATGCCAGGAACGGCCGCCGCGCACGATCATCGGTGCCGCTCGTGGCTGCCTCCCAGTGAGCTTTCTGGCTATGGGGCTGTTGCTGACAAGTCGATCGTGGACAACCCTGCCGATGGTACGACGGCCCTGCGGTTGGGATTCTCGCTGTCGAAGGCTGGCAACCGCTCTGCCCCTGAACCGTCCGGTTCGCCGTCAGACACCGTTCAGAGCGACGGCAACAAGCTGTCGCTGCTGGCTGTGCTGCATTACCTGTGGGACGAGGCGGAACTGACAATGTGGCACGCGGCGTTCACCGGGCACCGTTCCTGGACGGTCGTTCACCACCGTCTGCGGGCCGCAGTCGACGGCAAACTTGTCCGAAAGAACCCCCTGGCCCCGTCTCTGTTTGTGCCCGAGCCGTTCTCGGCCGCCCGCAAGACCGAGATCGAGCAGCGCCGGATTAAAGCATGGGCGCCGGCGCGACGGCAGCCCGGAAAGACCACCAAATTGCTCATCGGGGTAGGGGAGATCAAGGCGATCGAGCCAGCCAACCACGGATACAAGGTGCAGATCCGCCACCAGCCCGGACACCCGTGGTTTCTCGATGAGGACCTGCACCGCAAGCTGACCAAACGATTCGAAACCGAACTCGAACACTGGCAGATGGCCGAAGCCGGCGAGGTGCGTCTGCTGGCGATCTGCACGTTCTCGGTGTCGCGTGCGGGGTACGCCAACGTGGAACAACTGTCACTGATGACCACTGATCACAACTGGATCCCGTTCACCGGTGACGCCGACCGCACTCTGCTCAATACCGCCATCGAGCAGGAGCGTTCGTTCCGCAAAGTGCTGCCGTACAACGGCAGCTCCACTGCCTTGGCCTCGTTGATTCTCACCGACACCACTCCAGCGGTCGCCGCATTCATCGATCGTCCCACCGGTGAAACAGAGGGCGATGACTCGATAGCCGGTCTGCCGGTGTGGAACTGGCGCACCGACGAAGACATGCCGGATTTGCCATCGCCAACGCTTTAACACACCCACATCTCGCCCCCTCTATCGGCACACAACAACGACAGGGAAACCCATGACCGCAACTCACCCTCCACTGACCGCCGAGGACTTCAACACGGAGTACTACGCCGAGCACCGCTACATCTTCATTGATGACGAAGGCGCCAACATGCTCTATACCTACGGCCACGATAGGGACGAAGAATTCGCCCGACAGGCAAACGAATTCGACATCGAGATCCTCGGCCTTGACGCCGACGAGGCCCAGCGCACCGCCGATGACGTGCACCATCGGTGGGCGATCGTGATCGAGCCGAAGCCTGAGTGGCGCTTCACCTGGGTTGACGCCGAAACCGGGCGTGGCATCGAGGAGAGCACGCCCGGCGCGTTCCCGATCTCACTGATCTACAGGTAATCGGCTGCCTCCCAACAGAGCTCAACAACCAATCGTGGGCGAAACATAGGAGAAGTCATGCAGACCGCAGCGCCGCCGAATTAGACATTCGCGGTTTAGGCCAGCAGTTCAGGCTCAACAACGAAGGAGAGGGTTCTCAATGACCGAGCCGATGTTTCTATCACTCGTGACATTCACCGTGTTAGCCGCTATCGGGGCCGCGTTGACGGTTGCGGCTGTCCACGTCTACCGCCGAGCATGGCCTCAACGAGGAAGACCGGCGTGGGCACCAGCCACAGCGATGGGGGTGGCTGCGGCGCTGTGGGCGAAGGTGATCATCGATGCAGCGCCGTGGGTTCTGGAAGATCTTCGCCCGCCCGACGGCGCACGCTACATATCGAAAGCGATGACGGGGGGACTCGATTACTACATCGCCAGCCTGAAGTGGGGCCTGGTTGCTGTCACCTTGTGCCTGTTCGCGGCCGCCACAGCCGGTGTGCTCATTGGTATTCACCGTGGCCTAGAGGCCCTGCACGTTTGGTTGTCTGACTACCAGACTCCAGACGACGAAGAGGCCAACTTGACGCGCGCAGCCAGGATGAGGATGGCGTGGAGGATTGGTCGCGCTGAACGACGATTCGCGAGAACGCTTGTCCTGCTCGTCGGTCCGGCAAGCCGTAAAAGACGCGGTTCTGTGCTGTGGGAAGTTCTGCCGGGAACTGGCGTACGCGCCACCTTGTTCTCGGTACGGCCGGCCCTCGATTATTACGCGATTAGCGGCGAGGAGGTCGTGGCGTTCATGGACAACGCTCGTCGCCGGGCCGAGATCCAGTCCGTGGAATATCGCGATACTGCCGAAGACTGCGGATTCGTAGTTCAATGGAACTGTGATTATCTGACCCGTCCCCTCATTCCCGCCAAGGACACATCAACTGGGACACTGTCTTTCGGTGTGCCGGCTAGGGAGCGGCTTCGGCGGTCAGCAGGAATCGTGACGCTGGTTGTCGGCCTCGTGGTTGTCGCGATCGCGGCGTGGGCCCTAACTCCAGACCGTGGTGTGCACACGCCGGCATACACCGCGACATTGCCTGAGCCCCAGGGGCAGCGCAGTGCGCTGATCCCGATGAGCGAAGGTGGGGAATCGTCTGGTCGCTGCACCGCCGGCGGCGTGTGTAGCGGCGAAGTGTTCGCCATGGACCTTGGCAGTGACGGCCCCTGGGTCGTCACAAGTGTCGGGTATCGCCCTCTAGAAGTCCTGCCTGGTCGGCGTGTCACCCGCCTGCGATGGGAACTGCGCGACACCGACGTGCGGTCAGACCGCGACACCGTGGAGTTCACCCAAACCTCCGATGCTCCCAAGCCGGGTATGGAAGTCACCTTCGCGCGTGTGCGCGTGGATGGGCGCCGGGTCATGCGCATCCGCGCCGTCGTCGAAGCCTCGCTTCCCGCCCCAGGCGCAGTCCGCACTGGTCTGGGCCCGTTCGAGGTCTACGGCTATCGGGACCGCGGCGCGGAGATTCTCAAGAGCGCAGGGTAACGATGAGCGAGAATCCGTATAAGTCGGCCCACGCCGCAGCCACGGATGTCGTCCGATGGGCTCGGCGTCGCGAAGAGTGGCTTACCGCCGCCCTGGTCAAGAAAATGAGCCTCGACGGGTTGTCGGTGAAAGACATTGCGGCAGTGCTCGGCCTGGGCGTCCGCGATGTTCGACGTTTCACCCAAATCCCACTCATACCTCTCGCAGTGGTGAAGGGGCAACCACTTGATGCGCTGGCTTACGTTGAATCAGCGGTCGATGACGTGGTTCGCCACGTGTCAGGACTCGATGCAGACGAACTATGGGATTGGGCGCGGATCTGGGATTCCGAGCTGGGCCACCGGTCGCATACTCAGTACGCAATTGGCGACAACGTCGAGCAAGCACTCATCGACGTGAAGCTTTTCAGTAGGCGGTTGCTGGACGCCGGACTTGATGATTACGCTCGGGCCGAAGTGCAGCGGAAACTGCGCCTCGCACAAGCCCGCGCCCGAGTATTCGGCGCCGAGGACCGAACGATCATCACGCACACGGCGACTTGAACTGGGGTCGGGTATCGCCCTCTATTGGTCTGATATCGGGCCCATGGGATGGGTCGTTATTTAGAGCAAGCGCTCCACGCCGTAGGGCTGGTGTCAACGATCTCTGACAATTGACCCGGACTCGGTGACATCATTACGGAATAGTGGTCCAGAAAGTTGTTTCGGACGGCCCCACTGTCAGCAGGTCGCCTTCTGTGCCCGTCGCCATGTACAGCGGCATCGGTTCTCCGGGATCAAGTACGGCGAATCCGGCTGCGGTGTAGAACTTCCGCAAATGCGGCCGGTCCGAGCGGAATTGGCCGTACAACATGGACAACTGATCGGCTTTGCAGATCTTGAAAGCCTCCCGGATCAACCGTCTGCCATGCCCGCGGCCATGCTGATCGGGGCGCACAGCTAGCACGTGAAGCTTGGCCATCGCCACGGCGGCAATCATAAAATCCACCTCCCCGCGCGGAAATCCATCCACCGTCGCACCCGCCAGATGCGCTCCCCGCTCCTTCATCATCTCCCATAGCCGCCAGTGCGCGCCCATGATCAAAATGCCGATCGGCTCACCATTCAGCCTGAGCACCCGCACGCTCGTCCTCGCGTAGTACGCGCGTGACTGATCAAGGTCCATCAGCGTCGCAAATTTGTCGCGACCGGGCTTCCCCACGGCCGCGCCCAGATACCCGTCCTGCAGCGCGGACGTGAACCCATCGATCTCCGACGAATAGTCCTCTTGGTCGATACCGACCAGGCCATACCAGAACGGTAGCTGTTCGAAGTCTTCCGCAGCGGGTTCGGTTACAGCGATCCTGTTCGAGGGGCTCACAACAGCTCTCCCAAAATTCAGCGCCCGGTGGTGCAAAACCGATCATGTCATTGGTTTGACCCTATGAGACCACTAGCGGACGAAACCGCGGAATTTATACCAGATTTCATACCGGTCAGCGGCGAGGACGCTCCGGCGGTCCAGTCCGTAAGGCACGTCACTGACCAGGCAGTGTTCCGGTTCTGCGCAAAATATTGAGGGTGGCACCAGCATTTGCTCGACTGCATCATCGCAGCCGGTATTTGGCCCATCGTTGCGCTCCTTCGGGAATGGTGCACTCACGGTAGTGCGATCCGGAGCGCCGTGCTGATGTCCTGCATCGTTGATGGCGACAGGCTGCCCAGCGATTCGGTGAGCTCGTCGTGGTAGAGCTGCACGATGTCATCGACCAGGACGAATCCGACGAGGGGGTCCGCGGCAGTCAGCGGGACCACGGTGGGGATGTGGGCGTTCTTGCTCGTGGTGGTGATCCGCGCGGCCAACACGGTGTCGAGGTTGCGGTTGCGGGCGTTGTTGCTCAGGATCACCCACGGCTTGAGGCCGTATCCGAGGTCGACTCGGTAGGCCTGGCTGCGCATCCCACGGTTCACAGGCGAGCCTCGGTGCGGCGCGCGTAGCGCTCGCGTCCTGCTTTGCGCTCGGCGTCGGCGGGTTCGCTGTTGAATTCAGCAGCCAGTTGGGCGTATCCGGTGTCGAGGACATGTTCACGCAAGGCTTCCGCGCCGGCCTGCAGCAGGGCGCGCAGCGCGGCGGCCTCGGACTTGATGTCCGCCTCGCCGCGTCGACTTGCCCACTGCCGCAACACCTCGAACGCGGCCGACTGCTCATCGAGATACGGCGCGATCGCAGCTTCGTCGGCATCTTTGAGGATCAAACTCACTCGCTTACTCATAGCGCACACACTACACTCAATATCGGTGCAAAATGACGTGCACATTCCGGTGTATCCCGCGTCGCCGTTGATCGTCGTTCCACTTCCTGAAAGCTGTGATCGGTGCGCACTGCTCGACCATATGACCTGCGCTTATCCATCGAACCCGCAGGTAGATGGGTAAGCACTCGCTCGAGCACGCCGAGGTGGCCGCTCAATTGGCCGCCGTGGTTTTCTGGTTGCGGGTGTGAGGCAGCCGGTAGGAGTCGGTGCCGGTCTCAATAATGTGGCCGCCGAAGGCAAGTCGGTCAACGATGGCGCCGCACCGCCGGCCCGCTGTCGCAACGCACCTACCGGTGCGACCACTGCGGACACGTCGAGCCCCCGCGTCTACGAGCTACGAGCTGCGAGCCAGAAGACCTAGCCATTTAGCGGGTGCGGTCGGGGCCGCTGTTGTGTTGGTCGTGGTTGGTGGCGCGTTGGCGGGCGGCGGTGAGGCGTTGTTGTTGGCGGATCCAGTTTTGGTGGTCGGTGGTGCGGGCGGCGCGCAGTTGGTCGCGTTTGTCGGACAGTCGCAGGGCGAGTTGGTCGATGTCGGTGACGGGTTGGTCGCGGTCGATGTTGTGTTGTGCGGCGGCAAGTTTGGTGTCTAGGCCGAGTGTGGGCCGGTGGTCGTGTTCGGCGGCGCAGGTGATGGTGTCCTGGGCGGTGTGATCGTCGGGGGCGATGACGTAGAGGTGGGTGTGGCTGCGGGTGGCGGGGGCTAGTTGGGTGCGTTCGGTGGGGGTTTCGGTCAGTAGGTGGACGCGTTGTGCGCGCGGGTTGGCGCTGTATTGGTCGTGGGTTTGGGCGTAGCCGAGTTCGATCTGGGTCTGGGGGTCGATGGTGATGGTGAGCGTGGGGTCGTGGAGGGCGGCGGCGTGTGCGGTGTGGGTGGCGGGGTCGAGGGTGGTGATGCGCCAGCGGCCGCCGGAGGCGATGGGGGAGCCTTGGGCGGTTTCGGTGGGGGCGGTGGTGGTGATGATGTCGCCGGGGCCGAGTTGGTGGGTGCCGAGGGTGTGGCGGTCGGTGTCACGCTGGTTGTGGATGCGGGTGTTGAGTTGGGCGGCTAGGGCGGGGGTGGTGACGATGACGGTGTCGTAGCCGTTGGCGAGGTCGTGTTGGTAGGCGTCGATGGCGGTGCTTTGGGCGGTGGCCATGTCGTTGGTGGTGGTGAGGTTGTGGTGGTCGGTGAGGTCGCGTGCGGCGCTGCGGCGCTGTTCGGTGTCATCGGCTAGCAGCGTGTTGGTGGGTGTCTGGGCGGTCTGGGTCCAGGGCAGTTCTGTGGCGAGGGTTCGGAATTGGCCGGTGGCGGCGGTGGTTTCGGTGTCGCCGGTCAGGATGAGTTTGGCGTGGGCGGCGCGGGCGTGGTCGGCCAGGTTGTGGAGTGTGGGTAGGTTCCAGGTGGCCGCGTCGGGGACCAGCACGGTAGCGGTGTCGAGGACTTGGGGCGGGATCTGATCGGCCCGGTAGCCGGCGGGTGCCAGGCCGGCAGCGAGTGCGTCTGCCACGGCGGTGTCGGTGGCGCCCACGACGATGAGTGGTCGTTGGTGTCCGGCGGCGGCCGCCGATAGTGTCTGCAGGACGGGTTGAGTGGCGGCGCGGTCGCCGGTGAGCACGTTGAGGGTGTATGGGGAGCGGCCGAGCATCACGGCGGCCTCGGTTTGGGTCGCGTCGAGTCCGTCGGCGGCAACGGCCAGGCGTGGTGTGCGGGCCGGCCGGGCGGCGGCGTCCTCCAGGAGTGTGTATTCGAGGCGAGTTTGGGTCAGCTCGTCGACGATGCGCTGTTGATCGATGCTGCGCTGGGCGTGAGCGTAGGCCAGCGCAGCGGTGTGTTCGGCAGCGCGGACCTGGCTGCTGGTGCGTGTCAGTCGAGCGCGGGTGTCGATGATGAGTTGGTTGTCGGCGTCGGCGGCGTGCTGGACGAGTGTGTTGAGCAGCTCGTCGGTGACGGGCTGGGCTCCACCGAGGAAGGTGTGCAGTGCCTCGCGGGCGTCGGCGAGGCACTGGCGAGCGTGCTGTTCGGCGGCAACGGCAGCCGCGAGATCCCCGTGGGCGTCATCGTCGTCGGTGAACTCTCCGTCGGCGGGGTGGGAGCGGGCGGGCCCATCGAGGCGGGCTTGGGCAGCCTGCACGGCACGATCGGCAGCGAGCCAGTCTTGGTAGGCGGCGGTGATCGCTTCGTGGTGGGGTTGTTGGCGGCGGAATTCAGTCAGCAATGTCGCGTACTGGTCACTGAAGGCAGCCAGATGTGGTGTGGCCCAGTGACTGGGGTCGTCGCTGGCGACGGTGAGTTCGTTGAGCTGATGACGCAAGGTGCGTTCGGATTCCCACAGCGCCACCAGGTCCGGTACGGCGGGGTTCGGTCGGTAGGGGGACAGGTCCTCGAAGGACAGCGATTGGTATTCCTCGTCGGCCAGATGCGGCTCGGGCAGATGGAGCTCGTCTTCGGGTGGGGCGAGATCTTGGAGGCTGGACAGGTATTCCTCGTCGGCACTGTGCTGGGTGGCGGACCCTGGTGTGGTCGGCGGTGTGGTCTGTGGGTCGGGGAAGTGCGCGGCGGCCTGTTCTTGCTGTTCGGGGGTCAGCGGAGGCTCGACGTCGTTGTGGTGCAGGTCGATGTCAGGGATCGGGCTGAGCAGAAGTTCGACCCGCCAGGTCAAGGCTTGTGCCCATTCGTTGGGCCGCACATGGTTTCCTCTGGCGCCGGCGTCGAGAAGATCGTGGGCGGCGTCGAGCAGTTCGGTGGGCCGCCACTGTGTGGGGTCGGCTGATTCGACGGCAGCGACGAGTGCGGGCCAGGCGGGATCGGCGAGGGTGTATTCGGCGATAGCGGGGCCAAGGAGCCGGTACAGGTGTGCCGACCATTCCGGCCGCTGGTAAGAGTTGGCGGTGGCGGTGGCGGCGGGGGCCAGTTCGCGCGACAGCCGCCACCACAGGGCGGCGGCGGGCATCTCGTCGGGCAGGGGCCGGTCGCTGACGGCGGCCAGGAGTTGAGGAACGTTGAGGCCAGCGCGATCGGCGGCGCCAAGGTGCTCGGTGAGGTCGGGCCAGTACGGATCGGTGAGGATGCGTGGCTCGATCCGTTCGATGGCGTCGCGCCAGTTGCTGTCGACAGTCGCGGCCTCGTGCAGCCTGCTTTCGACTGCGGCGTCGAGCCTTTTTTGGTAGCGGCGGGTGGCTACGGAGTATTGCCGGGGTCCGGTGATGCGCCGGTCGGCGTCTTCGACACCGAGCGCTGCGCGCCAGACTGCGACGCGTGCGGTGAGGTCGGGGGCTACCGCGTGGAGAGCTCGGGCCCAGACCGGGACTGTGGCCGGGGTCCAGTTCATGGCTTGCTCGTGGACTTCGGCGGCCAGTTCACGTACGCGGGAGTGCCGGGCGTGCAGGTAGTGGCGGGTCGGCTCGGGCAGCTGGGCGGGGATGGTGATCATCCAGGGCAGCGGTCCGCCGTCGAGGTTGGCGCGGATGCGCCAGTGCAGCACGGCCGCGACGTCGTAGGCGGTGTCCAGTTCGCGGCTGTTGATGGCGTCGTGGAGAGTATCGAGGGTTTCGGTGGCCGATCCGTTGTGTTCGAGGGCGATGAGGGCGAGTTGCTTGCGCAGCGCGGGCCAGGCCTGGTACTGGGTCAGCCCGGGTAGCAGTTTTTCCGAGCCGCTGTCGATGTCGGTCATCACGTCGCGGCCCACGTGGTGCTCGGCGCTGGAGCCGACCGCGTCGGTGTAGGCGGGAGCGGCGTGGGCCAGGCGCGCGAACGGGTTGCGTGCCTCGCGTGCGGCGGTGGTGGCCGATTGTTGGGCGCCGTCATGGGCAAGGATCGATGACAGCACGTCGGTGGCGGTGTCGGGGACGACGGCTTTGCGGCTGACAATCTTGTGCGGGTCGTGTTCGGCGGTGGAGAAGTAGATGTGGTTGTTGAGCCGGCCGCGGGTCATGGCCACGTAGAGCAGTTGGCGTGTGAGGGTGGAGGCGCCGACGAGGTGGCAGGTCATGACGGTCATGCCTTGGGCGGCATGGACGGTGGCGGCGTAGCCGAGGGTGAGGTGGTCGGCGGCGTAGTCGGCGGGCAGACGCACGGTGCGTCCGGGCTTGTCGTCGTTGCCGAGCAGCTGCACGGTCACTGAGCCGTCTTTGTGGACCTTGCGCACAGTCCAGCGGTACCGGTTGCGGACGTGGTCGGTGCGCGAGAGGGGCAGCCACCGCGCGTTTTTTCGGGTGAACACGATGTCGCCGGCGTAGGCGGTGGCGCCGTCGCGCAGGGTGGCGCCGCGGCCGGTGATGCCGTCGCGGGCGATGCGGTCGGCTTGGGCGCGGTTGTTGAGTTCTGCGACGGTGTCGGTGGTGGGGGCGAGCATGATCGTGTTGAGGCCGGCGGCCCGGTCGGCGTGCCACGCCTTGTAGGCCATGTCGGCGGCGGCCGCATCGGAGCCGATGTGGACGCGGTCGTGGTCGATGTAGAAGCCGATGGCGGCGGTGTCGCCGTCGCGCAGGGCGAGCCCGGCAGCGCCTTCGGCTTGGTCTTTGAACCGCACGAGGGCGCTCAAGGTGATGGCGCCGGTTTCGTGGGCGATGTCGCGCAGCACACCGCCGGCACTGATGGAGGCAAGCTGCTGATCGTCACCGATGAGGACAACGGTGGCGCCGCGGGATTGGGCGTGGGCGACAAGCACATCGAGGTCCAGCGTTCCGGCCATGCCCGCTTCGTCGAGGACGATGAGGGTGTCGCGGCCGACCTTGTCGAACCATTTGGGTGTGGGTTTTTCCGGGTTCTGCACGCAGTACACGTATTTGGCGAGGGTGTCGGCCACCGAGTGAATGTCATCGCTGAGGACCTTGGCTGCTGATGCGGTGGGAGCCAAACCCAGCACGGAGCCACCGCTGTCGGTCCAGGCTCGTCCCAAAACGTTCATGCTGGCGGTCTTGCCGGTGCCAGCCGGCGCCAGGCACAGCCGCACACGGGCACGTGAGGAGCCCAGCTGGCGGACCATGGCGGCCTGACCGGCGTTGAGTGCGAAGTCGTTGTTGGCGGCGTGTTCGAGCAGCGCAATCTCGATGGTGCGGTGATCGAGGCTGCGCGCACCTCTGGATGTGGCGGCGGCGACGATGCGTCGTTCGGCGGCGAGGATCTCGGCGGAGGTGTACACGTCGGTGCCGTGCGTGGTGTAGACCGATTCGCCGCTGCGTCGCCGCAGAAAGTCGGGTTCGGCCAGTTCACCGTCCAGGGAACTGGAAGCCACACGCTCGGACTGGGCCAGAGCAGCGATGGTGAGCCGCTCAGCGATATCGGACTGGTGGGCAACACCTTCGGCGCGGGCGATGCGCCACGCTTCGGCGTGCACGTGTGCCCACTGCCATTTGGCGCGGGTGTCAGCCAGCGTGGCCAGGATCGCGGCGCCATGTTCGGTGACCCATTCGTCGCTGACGCGCCCCAACAGCTGCTCGTGGCGGCGATCGAGGGTGGTGGTCAGCATTTGGGCCAAAGCGTGTTCGGAGCCCAGAATGTGAACGGCTTCTTGATGCCAGGTGTGGCGCTGCTCGGCGAACGAGCGCGGCGATTTCTTGGCGTCGCGGGTTTCCAAGGTGGCGCGCTGAGACAGATCGTAGGTTTCGGCGGCGGTGGGTTCGCGGCCCACTTCTTGCTGAAATTTGATGGTCAGTTGAGCCAGCCGATCGTCGATCATCTTGGCGCGCTTGGACCAGAATTCGATCAATTCGCGTGAGATGCCGACGATCTCGCGGATGGGCCGCTTGCCGGGCTCGGTGGGCGTCTCAGCGAACTCCACACCCAGGAATTCGATCATGTAGGCCTCGAACCGCGAGTTGTACGTCTCCGACATCGCGACGATCGATTTGTAGAACGGGCGCCCGTCCATGGCCAGCCAGCGGGGAATGCCATCGGTGCCGGTGGCCAACACTTTGTTGCTCAACGCGACGTGGGTGTGCAGGTTGGGATCCCCGGCACGCGAGTCGCGGTGCACGAACGCCGTTCCGATGAATCCGTGGGTGTCGACTTGTTGGATTCCACCGGCCCCCATCCTCGAGAACAGCGCGTTTTCTTCGGCGGATCGCAGCGCGTCACGCCAGGCCATCTCGTGAGCACGTTCGATCTGCTGACGCACCGGGGTGGGTGCGACCGCCCATAAGGTGGCCGCCGACTTGACCGGGGTGAATGTCACGTCGTTGCCCGCCACCGCGGTGGTGGCCGGCCGGGACTGTTTGGCGATGAACCCAGCCAGCTCGCGCTGATCGGGGGAGCGGCCGTATTCGGTGACGAACATTTCGTTGGCCACATCGGTGCGGATCGTGGCACGCACCGCGGGATCGACCGCGGTATCGCGGGGTCGGCCGATGCTTTCGTTGTAGGTACTGAACGCCTCGGCGCAGGCCTTGCGGTATTCCGAGGCCCCGGTGTAGATCGGGAACGGGCGGCCGAGGTTTCCGATGGTTTTCGCGACATCGGGATGTATGCCTGCGGCAACGGCTTTGGTAGCGATCTTTTCGGAGTTGGGGTGGCACCCGAGACCGAACAGTGCCTTCATCTGGTCGGCAGTGACCTCCGAGCCTTCCTCGACGGTCCAGTCTTCGAGCTGCTCAGGTGTGAGTTCACGCCCGACCGGTTGGTGCAGCGCAGCCAGGCCCGAGCCGATCCATTGGCCCGGCGATTCACCCTTGGCGTGGTAGTAGTCCGCCAAGGCCATCCGGCCTTTCTCGGTGCTGTCGTGCACAGCGACCTGCCGGGTGAGGTATTCGTACCCGTCCCCGGCGGTCAGTTTGTGACAAGTGGCGGTCACAGAAGGCATCGTAGCAGTCGTTATCTTTTCGTGACCTAAGTGCAAGAGGTCTGTGGGTCTTGGTCTTGGCAGGGAAGGCGGGGAAGGGGTGAGCGTTGTAGAAGTTGCTGATGGGCGATGTTGCGATGAATGGGAGCGGCTGTGAGGGCTGTCGGGGGAGCAACGGTTAGGTCTGATGAGAGGGCTAGGAAAATGGCAGGTGCAGAGATTTCGGCGCGCCGGCGCGCCGCGGATCGCGTGCTGGCGAAGACCGAGGCACGGCGTAAGAAGCAGGAGCGCATTGAAGCGGCGATGCAGGCGTTCTTCGTTTTGGAGGACGAGGCCTCGGCCGAGCGTGCCGAACTCAAGTCCGCGTTGGAGCAGCTGGCAACGCTGGACAAACTGCGTGGTCGGGTGAGTGAGCTGCAAGAGCGGGAGCAGTCCCGGGCTCTGGATCAGGCCGGTCAGGTGAAGGTCCTTCTGGAGGAAGGACAGACACACGCTGAGACGATTGAACTGCTGGAGATCAGTCGTAGCGAGCTGCGCAAGCTGCTCGACGCGCTGGCACAGCAGGTGCCTCCGAGTCCCGAAGGTCCTCCGGCACCGGAGGACCTTGAGGCCAAGGAAGTGAAGCCAGGTGAGCTAGATGTGGATGCTGCACCGGTCGCGTCGTGATCGAGCGGTCGGAGTTCGTCGTTGACCCGGTGATACATCGCCGGGAGATCGCTCGGTTTCGGGCCAAAGTGGTCAAAGGCCCGAAACCGAGGGATTGCGATATTTGGACGGGGGCCATCGCTGATAGTGGCTATGGCCGGTTCTGGGTGAACCGGCCAGGTGGTCCGGTGGTAATCAGCGCACACCGGTACGCATTGGCGTTGGCACTCGGCGTGATCCGGGCCGGGGAGTGTGCCCGTCACGTCACATGCGACAACCCGGTTTGTGTGCGGGCCCGACGTGATGAGGTTGCGCCTCATATCGTGATCGGCACCCAGTTGGACAACATGCTCGACATGGCCCGCAAGGGCCGGGGTGGGCGGCACGTTTTGATGTCCGTGCAAGCACGCGCGGCACGGGCTCGCGCGCTACGCGCGGCGGTGGCAGGCGGCTGGGACGACGCCGCAGTGCGCGCGGCCTTGTTAGAGACCGGGGAGCCGACGCTTTTCGACTAGCTCGTAGGGCTTGGGTGCTGGGCCACTTCTCGAAGAGTTGATTCCGAGGGGTGGCCCAGACTTGTTTGCGCGACACGAAATGTGAGGACGCCGACAGCGGGCGGCCCAGCCTCTGTGGGGGAGGTGGGCCGCCCGCTGTGGGTTAAGTGGTTATGAGCGGCTGTTGGTGATGAGCGCCATGATGGCTTCGTGCTCGGCGCGGGCCTGGGCGTGCTGGAGGTCGAGGTTCTTCATGGGCTCGGCGTGCTCTTCGGCAAGCTGGCTGGCCCAGGTAGTGCGGTCGGCGTCGCGTTCGGCAAGACCTTCGTGTGCTGTGGTGAGGACGTAGGCCAAGCACATTGCGAGTGCGCTCGCGACGGTCGTGATGGCGATGTCGCGGTATGCGGAGAGGGTGCTCATGGTCTTGTCCTTTCGGTTGGGCGCTGGTAGGTCAGCGCTGGGGAGCGATCACTGAAGGAGACGACCGGTGTCAACTTGGCGGGCGCGGTGGGTTTCGGTGGATGTGGCGCCCGCGAGCGGCAGCGAGCAGGTTGGGCGGCAAATGTCCTCCGCCGGCGACACCAACCCAGCCGAGAGCGTTGACTGCGGCCGGGCCCGAAGTACGCTTGGCGACCTGCTGACGGTTATAGGTGAGGGGCTACGGACGACTGGCCGCCGCCAGGTGGCCAGATCGCTGGCGGCGCTTGGCGCCCCGGCTCCGGAGCAACGCAACAGCCGGCCCGACACGCGACACCAGCCTGGCCGGCCCCACGATCGAGGCCGGCCAGGCGCGGCGGCTAGAAGAGTCGGCCGACGCTCATGGCGTCGTAGTGGCAGCGGCATCCGCAGCGCCAGATGAACCCTTCGCCGTTGATCTTGAGGTGCACGCCGCCCTCGGCGCGTTGGCCGAGGCGGTGGGGGCAGTCGTCGTGGCGACCTTGGTGGCAGCTCTTTGTCGGTGCGTCCTTGGGCATCTCGACGGTGACGTTTTTGCCGTCGATCTTGTCGTGGTAGGTGATCCACTTGACGCCATCGCGGGTGCTGACTTTGGAGCGGCGCTTGGGGATGACGACTGGCGGTGTGTTGCAGTGAAACCAGCGCTTCCACTCTTCGGTTTCCCAGTGGTCGATCATCGTGTGTCTCCGTTCGGTAGGTGATGGGGTGGGTGGTTGTGTCGGCCGGCCCCCGGGGTGGTGGAGGCCGGCCGACTGGGTTGTTATGTGGTGGCGAGGATTCCGGCGGCGTCGTCGAGGTAGTAGTGCGCGTGGCGCAGCTCGTCGTCGGTGGCGTCGCCGGCAAGGACGACGGTGGTGGCGTTGTCGCGTGCGGACTGCGCGCACTGGCGGCGTCGGGTGGTGTCGTCGTAGGCGGCGACTGCGGCGTGGATGTCGGCCCGGGCTTGGGCGAGGGTGGCCGCGGTGGTGTTCATGGCGTGCCTTTCCTGTGTTGCTGTTGGGTGGTGCCTGGCCCTGGGGTGTCGGGGCCAGGCCGGGTGTGGGCTAGTAGGTTTCGGGGCACAATCCGCCCCTGGTGATGGACGGGCAGGTGTAGTCGTGGCAGGAGCCGCACGGCCCGCCGTGGTCGTGCTCCTGCTCGGGCTCGTACTCGGCGCGTTCTTGGGGGCTGAGGCGATGGGCTGGAGTCCAGGGGCCCCAGGGGTCGATGGTGGTGGCGTTGTTGGACATTGGTGTCCCCTTCGGTTTGTGCTGACTCGGCCGGTCAGCGTTGGGGAGCGGTGAATCGGGATGGCCGTCAGCGACCATGCGGGTGCGCGGGGTGGCGTCGGCGGATTTCTGGCCCCGCGAGCGCCGAAGAAGCGAGCTCAGTAGGGCCAGAAATGTCCTCCGCCGTCGACGGCACTTCGCTGGCGACCGATTGGGAGAGGACGGACAGCACGATTACGCTTGGCGACCTGCTGACGGTTAAAGGTGAGGGGCTACGGACGACTGGCCGCCGTCAGGTGGCCACACCGGCGGACCGCGCTGAGCGCGCCGACGCCGGAGCAACGCGACAGGCGGCCAGCCACGTGACACCGGAACACGCCAGCGCTGGCCTGGCCCCGCGAACGAGGCCGGCCGGTGCGCGGCGGTTAGTTCTGTTTCTGCTCGCGGTGTTCGGCCGCTTTGATCTTGTAGTCGAGTGCCTCGGTGCGGCGGGCGAGGCGGGCGCCTTTGGTGATGTCGCGGTCGAGTTTCTTCCATCTGGCGTTGCCGCTGATGTTGGCTGCGGCTCGATCGGCTGGTCCGCCGAACATGAGCGCGTCACGCTGCTGGATGAGCTTGTCCCGTCGGGCCCGTAGTTCGCTGCTGGGTACGTAGCGGCGCGGTGTCGGTTTGGGCTTGGGTGCCTTGGTGGGCAGTTCGACGAACTGCTCATCGGTGGGCAGGATGAACCATTCGAGCAACGGCGGCAACGGGATCCGGTAGGTGTGGCGCGGTGCCGGTTGGGCAGCGGTGAACTCGTCGAGGCGCTGTTGCAGCAACACCATGTAGTCATCGAGGCTCATGGGTGCTGGCTTCTCGCCGGCGTCGTACCGGGCCTGGAGCATCTGCAAGTAGTTCTCGAGGGTCATTGCGGTGACTGCCTTTCTGTTTGGGGGTGGAAGGGTTGGGCCCGGTCCTCCCCTGCGTTGAGGAGAGGACCGGGCCCACGGTGGTTAGGCGCTGCGCTTGGCTGCGGCCGGGATGCTGTGCGGGGTGATCGCCCAGGGCCCGCTGGTGTATCCGGGGAGCCGGTGAACGATCCGGCTTTCGAGCGCGTCGACGAAGGCCTGCGCTTGGCTGCCTTCCCAGTCGGGGTGCTCGTCGGATTGGTAGCGGTAGCAGTGCAGCGCGTTGAGCAGCTCGACCCCGGTCCAGCCGCGGTGCCGCGGCGGGTAGTAGCGGTAGGTCTCCGCTTCGGACGTTTCGCCGTACATGTAGTTGACGGCGGCGACATTGGCATCGATGAGCATCTGCCCGACTTCACTGGCGTTTTCGGGCTGCAGCTCCTCGGCCAGCCGAGCGGTCTGCCAGCGCAGCGCCCCCAGGCGGGGGTCTTGCAGGCCGGCCCAGAGAAGGACGTTGATGTGCTCGGGGTGGACGACAAATGCGCTCATGGTGTTGCTCCCGTTCTGTTGTGTGATTGGTGCGCCGGTCAGCGCTGAGGGAGCGTTCACTGAGGGATTGGCCGTGTTGTCCACGCGGAAGGCGGGTTGGTGTCGGCGGATTTGTGGCCCCGCGAGCGCCGGAGAAGCGAGCTCGGTAGGGCCGCAAATGTCCTCCGCCGGCGACACCAACCCAGCCGAGAGCGTTGACTGCGGCCGGGCCCGAAGTACGCTTGGCGACCTGCTGACGGTTAAAGGTGAGGGGCTACGGACGACTGGCCGCCGTCAGGTGGCCACACCGGCGGACCGCGCCTAGCGCGCCGACGCCGGAGCAACACGACGCGCGGCCCGCCACGTGACCCCCGAAGACGTCGGACTGGGCCTGCCCGCAGTTCGCTGCGGGGCACGTAGCGGCGCGGGGCCGGTTGGGCAGGAGGTGAACTCCTCTTGCTGCGTTGGTACGGATTTGTGGTCGTGGCGTTAGCGACGACTGGGTGAGCGATCGGCAATGGGCTTGGCCGCAGAGGACGCGCCGACAAGCGCGGTGATTGTCACCGGCAGCAGCCAACATCGCGGTGGACTAGAGAAGAGCCGTGGATGACTTGGCTAGTCCAGTTCTGCTCCTGAATCGGTGCTGACATGCTGTTTTGCTTCTTGGCAGGGTGGACTAGTTGGACCGTGCTGGACCCAGCGTGAGCCACCTGTGGCGAGTAGGTGTTGGTCCTGGCGGACTGTGAGGTTGTCGGACAGGACCGCGTATTCCTCGTCGACGTGGGCCCGGTTGGCTGTGCATGCGATGTCGTAGGCCAGGACGCGGCTGTCTGGGTAGAGGCCGAGGACGCGTTCGTCGCTGTCGTAGGTGAGCAGCCAGCGTGCGGCACAGTTGGTGAGCGCCGCGGCGAGATTCTTGTGGTCGTCGAATGTCATGCCGTGGGCGTAGAGCCTGTTGCCTTGCACGAAGTAGGGCGGGTCGACGAACAGCAGGAGTTCGTCTTCGATCCCGACAGAGCCGTCGAGCTCGGCGATGCGGTCGATCGCGTTGCCTTCGGAAACCCGGATCCGGTGACCGAGTCGGCTGATCGATTCGATGCGGTCGGCCAATCCTTCGGGGTTCCAACGTGACCGCAGGTGCCAGCGGCCGGTTTGGTGCTTTCCGCCGATCGGGCCGACGCGGGCGTTGACCATTCCGGAGCGTGAGCAGCGGTTGATGATGAGCGCGGCGAATGCCAGGTCGAGGTCGGGGATAGCGGCGCCGGCCTCGGAGGTGGCTACGACTTCGCGTGCGGTGTGCCAGGTGGACATGTCTGGCTGGCAAGCGCGGACCCGCTCGGCCAGTTCCAGACCGTTGTCCACGACGGTTCGCCAGAACGCGGCCAACGCCCGGTTCTTCTCGGTCAGCCAGACCTCGTCGACCACGCCGCGGTCGAGCAGATGCAGTCCTGCGCCGGCGCCGCCGGCGAACAGCTCAACCCAGACTTCGACGTCGAGTAAGCCGAACTGTGCAAGGAAGATGTCGGCCAGTGCATCGGCCATGCGTCCTTTTCCGCCGGGGTATCGCAGTGGACTGACCCAGCGCGTGGTTGTGGGGTTCACGAGGGGAGGTGTTCCTGTTCCCAAATGGGTGGGTACGGTTCGAACATGTCGCGGACCCATGCGGGTACTGGATCGGCGCCCGTGGCGGTGCCGTGGATGGGACGCCCGGGCACGCCGGACTTGAGGATTCGTGGACCCCAGAACTGATAGACGGGTGCGGCCTTTCCCTGGGTCCACTCGCATTCAATGCGGACCGGCAGGATCTGGACGTCGGGCCGGTAAGCCGTAGATGAGATGCGGTGGGTGTTTTCGGGGCAGTGGATCGTCACTTTCCACTTGTGTTCGATGACAACGTGAGTGGGCATTAGTCAGTCCTCGTTAATTGGCGCGGGATCAGTCGGCGGATTGGTGGTCGGTTCGTCGGTTCATCGGGACACGGCGGAGGCGGATTGGAGATGCGGACTTTAGTGAAGACGTCAACCGGGGTTTTCACGACCTTTTCCTTTGGCGTGTAGTTCTTTTGCGCAGTTAGTCAATTTTATTGCCAAGAAATTCGATGCTCAACATTCTTGGGCGGCTGCGCTTGAGTGAATTGACGAAGTACCTAGATCTTTTCCGTTAAGTCGTTTGTTGAATTTGCGGTGATTGGCGCTAGGGTGCGCACTCCCGCGTCACAGCATGGTGTGACGCGCATTTCCTTCTCCGTGCTGACCGAGAGACAAGGATCTGAAATTGTCGATCCGGAGCACGATTTCTGAACGAATGACTGTTCCTTGTGTTCCCGGTCGTGGAGCAGTTCGGCGCTGTTGGCGATTCGCGATGTCGCGCAGCGCGTGGCGGAGGGATCCCCGGAATTCTGTGAGGGGTCGGTGGGGGCCGACTTTCGGGATGTCGGCCCCCACCGGCTGGCTTAGGCTGCGGCGAGTGCGTGGTTGATGGCGTCGTCGATGTTGTGGTAGCTGGTGGTGGTTTCGTCATCGACCTGGACGGTCCAGGCCGGCTCGGCGCCGATTTCGGCGGTGAGGGTGCAGGTGTGTTCGGCGCGGGCGCGGAAGGTCCAGGTGTCTACTGCGTGGAAGGTGAGGTCGCCGGCTCGGACGTGAACGATCCGGGTTACCGGGTCGGTGTCGAGGTCGGGTGCGGTGGCTTCGATGGCGACCATCTGTCCGTGGTCGTCTGCGGCGATGAGGACGAGGTGGTGTCCGGTTTCGCGGGTGTAGTTGTGGACGGTGGTGAGCAGGATCGGCCCGTAGTTGTGGAAGAGGATGCGGGTGATTCCGTACTGCTGGTGGCCGATTCGTTCGGCGGCTTCGTCGAGAAGTGCGAATGCGAGGTCGAATCCGTGGTCCATGGTTGTTCTCCCGTTCTGTGTGGTGATTGGTGCGCCGGTCAGCGCTGGGGAGCAATCACTGAAGGAGACGACCGGTGTCAACTTGGCGGGCGCGGTGGGTTTCGGCGGATTTGCCGCCCGCGAGCGGCAGCGAGCAGGTAGGGCGGCAAATGTCCTCCGCCGTCGAAACCCACCGCGCCCGACGGGTTTACTGAGGTCGGGTCCGAAGTACGCTTGGCGACCTGCTGACGGTTAAAGGTGAGGGGCTACGGACGACTGGCCGCCGTCAGGTGGCCACATCGGTGGCGGCGCTTGGCGCCCCGACGCCAACGCAGCGTGCCCGGCGGCCCGACACGCAACACCAGCCTGGCCGGCCCCACGATCGAGGCCGGCCAGGCGCGGCGGCTAGAAGAGTCGGCCGACGCTCATGGCGTCGTAGTGGCAGCGGCATCCGCAGCGCCAGATGAACCCGGCCGACTGGGTTGTTATGTGGTGGCGAGGATTCCGGCGGCGTCGTCGAGGTAGTAGTGCGCGTGGCGCAGCTCGTCGTCGGTGGCGTCGCCGGCAAGGACGACGGTGGTGGCGTTGTCGCGTGCGGACTGCGCGCACTGGCGGCGTCGGGTGGTGTCGTCGTAGGCGGCGACTGCGGCGTGGATGTCGGCCCGGGCTTGGGCGAGGGTGGCCGCGGTGAGGGTGTTCATGGGGTGTCGCTCAGTTCAAACAGGGTTAGTTGTTCGGCTTTGCGACGTCGGCGGGCGGTGTTCTTGCCGGCTGTGGTGCTGGTTGTCTTACGTGTGGTCGAGGTCGCGTCAGCTTCTTTGCGGGGTGCGGTGCGCGCTTCTTTGTGCGCGACCGCATCGATTGCCCCTTGAGCGATGGCAAGAAACTCCGCGGATGCCATGGCCTCGACGTTGAGTGGATAGCTAGCCTGGATGGCTGCACGCAGTGCTGCGGGGACCATTTTCCAGTGCGCCAGGCACATGAACTCGTCTGCGGATACTTCGGCCGGGCATTTCTGGGCACGGCAGGTGTGTTGACCGGGATCGTTGCGCTCTGTGGTTGTCATCGTGGCTCTCCGCCCGGCGAGGGGCGATTGCGCACCTGGCGACGTCCTCGCGCTTGCTCGGTGTGTCGTTTCTTCTCGACGAGGGCGACTCTGGCGGCGTGGCCGTCCCAATACGCCGGGTGGAGCTGCTCACCGATCGCGCATGCGTGCTCAGCGAGATCGAGGCCCTCGCCGTCGTCGTTGTCCATCAGGACTCTTACGTCAGCTCGCGGCGGCGGGCTCGGGGCGGTGGCCCTTGCGCCACCCGCTACCTCTGACCTCGCAATCGATGCAGAGAGCGCCGTTCAGCGTGCCTTTGCCTGAGCAGGTCTCACACCACTGCGGCACCGGATTGTTGGTGAAGGTGATGGTGTCTTGGTCGTTCCGCCGGATCACGCGGGCGTAGGTGACGGGCATTCCGGAGCGCTCGGCGTACTCAATCTCGTGGCGAGTCGATTTGCCGAAGTAACCGAGTTCGTCGGTCGCGACGACAACGGCTCTGGACAGGTCGATCTTGCGGAGATGCAGGGCGTCAAGGTGGTCCGCTTCAGCGGTGGTGGCGATACCCTTGTGGACGAACGGCATGAGCACGATGTCGCCCTGCCTGGTGAGTTCTGTTGCAACCACCAGCATTTGATCGAAGTTCCTCATGCTGCCGGAAATGGTGACGATTCCCCCGGTCATCGTTTCTTCTTTCTGATCGTTGGTCATTGCAAGTTCCTTATGTCGGCTCAGAATCGGTGGCGCGTCGGGGTGCGTGCAGCGTCGCCAGGGCTTGGCCAACACCACGCAACCACGCGATCTCAGACGGCGTGGAGTCGCGGCGGGGTGACCCGTCCTCGTTCCGGCCAGGCCCCTTGCCCTCCCAGAGATGTTCAGGCAGTTCGTAGTAGCTAGTGCTCATGTCGTTCTCCTTCTGTCAAGTCAGTCCGGCCGCAATGATGCGGCTGGCTCGTTCGAGGCGCTCAGCGATGCTGGAGAACATCGTGTGGACGTGCTTTGCGTCGAGGAGAGCGTTGTGGCGTCGTGCTGGATAATCGGGCAGCTGGTTGTCGAGCATGGCGGCGTACTGCCGCACATCGCGTGTCTGCATGGGTAACCAGGTGGGTTGCTGCCCTATGCCTCCCCAGATCTGCATCAGCGAGACTTGGTCCCAGGCGCCGAAATCTGCCCACAGCTGTCGGGGGCGTGGGTTGAAGAAGGTGTCGAGGTCCTGGCGCAACTCATGCAATGACCGGCGCGGCATACCTGTGACTGTGGGTAAAACGTGCTGGGCGAGGAATGCATCTGTTGACGCGGCGCGCTCGTTGTATTGGTCGGAGTGAGCGTGGAACTCTCGGCCGTCGCCGCTGACGATGCCGATCGATATCAGATGGATTCCGGTTGCGTCCCAGTGAAATTCAGTGTCATAGAAGTAGCGCCACGGTTCAGAGTGAGGTGGCTGGCCGGTCGTGTAGTTGGCTTCGTATTTCGCGGCGATGTTCGTTCCGAATTTTGCGTCCGCGGCCAGGGCGGACATGTGAGCCAGGTTTCGTCCGCGGTCACTGCTTTGCCGGGCGGCGGCTGCTTGTTCGGCGTCGTCGAACGCGGTGGAGATGGCCATTCGTTCATAGGTGTCGGCCAGCGAATCGCCTGTGAGGGATGTCAGCGCGTCATGTCGTAGCCGGTCCATGTCTTGTTGCTCGGGCTGGGGGTTGTGGTCCATTGGGGGTCTTTCTTCTGGGTGTGGGGGCTCGTGGGTGAGCGGTGATGTTCAGGCTGCGGTGGCGGTTTTGCGGTGTCGGCGTTCGGCGCGGGTTTGGGCGCGGGCGTACACGCTGTCGATGAGTGTGGTGGCGCGGGTGGGTGCGCTGCCGGGGTGTGTGAAGCTCACCGCGGCAAGATGGCGTGCGGCGCGGTCGATTACGTGGCGGTTGAGGGTGTCGGTGCTGTTCACGGTTTCCACCAGCCTGGTTTTGCGGTGGCTTCGGCGCGGCGGCGCAGCTCGGCGAGATCGTTGCGGATGGCGATGAACTGGCTGGTAAGGGCTTCGGGTTCGGCGTTGGTTTCCCCGAGCTGCTGCATGCGCAGGCCGGCTTGGGTGAATCCGCGGCGGTAGGCCTCCTCGAGGACGTCGCGCGCGTAGGTGCCGGCGGCGACGTCGGGGGTCATGGCGTGGCGGTAGGCCTCGAACACGTACAGCGCGGCCTGCTTGATCTGGTGGGCAGTGGGCGGCTGGTCGGGCTGTAGAGCCTGGCTGTAGGGCTGGGCTCGTGCGGCGTCCATGATGGCGACAGGGTTGGGGTCTTGTCCGTTGTCGACGAGGGTGGTAATGATCTCGTAGACCCAGCGGGCGGTGGGCCGCCAGATGGCGGTGGCGGGTACTGCCTGCAGGATCGGCAGGGCCTGGGTGGTGGTGAGCCACATCAGGGATCCGACGAGCTGGTTTTCTGGGTTCCATTGGGCCAGAATGGCTTCGGCCTGCAAGTCGTCGTAGGTTTCGTTGTCGGCGGCGGGCGCTGGGGTGTCGCCGGCGTCGGTGACCAGGTGCAGGGTTGGGCGTTGGAATGCGGCGGTCATGATGCTTTGGCTCCCCAGATGAGTAGGGCGGTCCACCAGATGAGGGCGGCGGTCTGCTGCGGTGTGATGTCGGGGGTGAGGTGGCGTTCCACTTCGCCGGCCAGCTGAGCGGCGCTGAGGATGTCGCCGGTGTTGGCGAGGTCGACGGCGTAGTCGCGCAGGATCTCCAGGCGTGTCTGGCGGGGCCGTGGGACGTCTTGGTTTCCGTTGTCGGACAGTCGGACGGCTTCGTCGAACAGTGTGCCGGCGCGGAACTGGCGCAGCGCTTCGGCGCGGGCCGCGGTGAGCACGTGGCCGGCGTAGTTGCGGCCGGGGTCGTGGTCGATGCCGTGGTAGTAGGCGGCCTCATGGTCGGCGATCCATTCCTGGGCGGCCACTGCGCAGTAGTACGGGGACATCACCGGTTGGCCGGGTTCGGGTTCGATGGTGGCGATTCCGACCACGCGGGGCTGGGCCTTGGGTGAGCCTTCGAGCTTGACCAGGTGAAACGTCGAGGCGTGCGTGTTGGTTTTGCCGTGGGCGTGCAGGTAGAGGTCTTCGCCGATCGCGTGGGCCATGAGCATCCGGTGGGCGTCTTCGAAGTCAACGAATCCTGGTGTGGTGGTGGTGGTTTCGTCGCGGGTTACGGTGAGTTGATGCATGATTGCGGTCTCCTCGGTGATGGTCGTTGGCGCGGCGTAGTGATCAGGCGACTTGGGAAGTAGTCAGTGAACGGATGCGGTCCGGGCGGAAGCCGGCCCAGTGTTCGGAGCCGGCCACGACGACGGGTGCCTGCAGGTAGCCCAGGCTCATCACGTAGTCGCGGGCTTCGCTGTCGGTGGTGATGTCGACGGTGTCGTAGCTCAGGCCGGCCTTGGCCAGGGCTTTGTAGGTGGCGGTGCATTGCACGCAAGACGGTTTGGTGTAGACGGTGATGTGAGACATTTGTGGCCTCCTGGGAATTGGTGCGGGATTTCTTCTATTCTATGTCGACTTTGCTGTATTCGCTACATTTATTTGCCTTCAATCTCCATTATTTTTAATTCGAAACCGAGACGTTCCGGCCATTCATTACCGAAACGCAACGTGGTGCTCTTTGGTCCTCAAACCCCATTCTTTCGGCGGTTCTGGCAAGTAGTTAAACCGCTGATGGTGGTGGGTAGCGCAAGGTTTCGGGGGGAAAGTTTTCCACGAGCGCAGCGAGGTTGTGGGGAAAAGTTTCCTCGCCGGAGGCCGGAGCCGATGGCCTTGCGCTACCCACCACCATCAGTGCACGATCCATAGGCCAGAACCGGGGTAAGAAATTGGTGACCATAAACCCAACGTTGGCATTTCATCGAAAACGGCGGTGCTGTTTGGTCGCAGTAGTGGGGCAGCGCCGCTAGGCGCTTCCGCGGCAATGCCACCGGGCCCGGGCCGCCGGCGGGTGTGCCGGCGGCCCGGGTGGCGGGGACTTCTAGAGGGTTTGCAGCATCCGGAACGCTTGGGTCTTGATCGTCTGGGCGGTGCTGCCGATGGTCACCGCGCGCAGGGCGCGGGTTGTTGCGGCGTCACCACGGCCGCGGACGGTGGCGTAGTGGTCGATGTACTCGGTGACCGCGTTGTAGGCCGCCCATCGGGTGTTGGCGATCGGGGCGACGGTGGGTGATGACGTCCACAGTTTGACGATCGCGCGGGACTGTTGGCTGCGGGTGTTCTTGGTGGCGACGGTGGTGGCCGCGTCCACTGCGAGCAGCTGGTCGGTGAATGCGCGCATCTGGTCGATGTCCATGGGGCGGGCGTAGAGCTCGGCGGCTTCGTCTTCGAATGCCTTGACATACCTCCAGGTCAGCCGCAGCGCTTCGCGGGCTTCGGCGATGGCCAGGCGGGCGCCGCCGGTGTGGCGGATGGCGAAACTTGCCTTCGCTTCCCGGATCGCGGCGCTTTGGGTGTTGGCGCACACGATCCGCACGGGGGTGACCAGGAACCGGAACGCGCTGGTGCCGTCGTGTGAGTTGAGCGCGGCCAGGTAGAACTCTGTGCGGTCTTTGGATCCGTCGACCCCGTCGAACGTCATGGCCTCGGGCAGTTTCATGGTCACGAATGTTTCGCGGCCTCCGCGCAGCGCTCCGGCTGTCTCGAACACGGCTCCGCCCTGGTCGGTGAGTGCGTTGAGCAGATCGCAGGACGCTTCGTTCTGCAGCGGCTCGTACTTGCTGCCGACCACACCGAGCACGTCGATACGCCCGGGGACGATCGGGTTATCGCGAACGGTGGCGTAGTGGTCGGGCACGCTCAGCGGGGCCAGGGTGCTGACCCCGTCTGCGGTGACGACGGGCTCCAGTGCGACCTGAAGCGGCATCTTTCGCACATTCCATCCGGCCAGGTGGGCGGCTTCCAATGCTTCGCGCGCGGTCATCGTGTGGTTGACCGACTGGCCGAGTCGGTGCCAGGCGTCGGGGCGTGAGTTGGCAAAGGAGACAACGTTGTTGGTGGAGTCGAGTTCGTGAGCCATGGTGATCGTGACCTTTCGGGTTGAGGTGAGGGGCTGCTTGGGTGCTGCCCGTTGTTTTTGCCTTCCGGCACCGAGATCAAAAACCGGCATCAGGGCCGGTAAAGCAGCAAGTGCCCGGCGGTGCCGGTGTCCCAGGGAGCGCAGCGACCGGCAGGGGGACCGGGGCCGCGCCGCAGGCCGAAGCGGGCACTTGTGCGGCCGGACCGCCGGTTATGATCGATGGCCGGAAAGGCAAACGAACTTGGATCACTCCGTCAGGAGTGTCCGAATGAGGCAGCGCTGCAAGCGCTTCCGTTTTCAGTTGAGACGAGGGGTGTGCCACCGGGTGGGGCAGAGCGATGGCCCTGCCCCACCCGGGACGGCTCACTCGGTGACGGTTTGGGCCAGGTATTCGTCGTACACCTCGTCGGCGGTGCGGTTGCCGACGATCACGTCCTCCACGGGGCTAAGGGTGTAGCCATTGGCTGCCAGAAATCGCAGGTAGTCACCGCTGGTGACGGCCATCTGCCAGGCGCTGGCGGCGTCGACCGTGATGCGGGCGCTGCGCACGTTGCGCCAGGCGTCCTTGGGGGTGCGAGCTTCCAGTGCGCCGAGCA
This sequence comes from Mycobacterium farcinogenes, assembly GCF_019739075.1. Classification (NCBI taxonomy): domain Bacteria; kingdom Bacillati; phylum Actinomycetota; class Actinomycetes; order Mycobacteriales; family Mycobacteriaceae; genus Mycobacterium; species Mycobacterium farcinogenes. The sequence continues at coordinate 25,871 of NZ_CP081675.1, forward strand.
CCTGCGCCAGGGTGATCACGTGGGCGCGGGCGTCGCTGCTTGCTGCGGCCAGCTTGCGCACACCGTGGCGTCCCTGTTCGACGCCGAGAAGTTCGGCGGCCATGGTGTCTGCGTTGTGGTTGGTCAGCATGTAGGCGTCGCGCGCCAGTGATTCAGCCACGAACGTTCCTGCACCCTTGGGCAGGGTCTTGCGGGCCACCAGTGCCGTCACGAACTCGCGCCGCACGCTGATCGCTGCCGAACCCAGTTTGTTCAGCGCCAGCACTTTCTTACGATCCCGGCGTTCGGCTTCCTCAGCCTCGGCTTCGGCCTGGATGCGTGCGGCTTCACGCTCAGCCTCGGTGCCGACATCGTCACCGGACTCGTCGTCGCTGCCGGTGTCGGCGTCGGCATCATCACGGTTGGCTTCCTCGGCCTGGGCTGCAGCCCGCTTGGCGAAGTACTCCGCGTTGCGCTGGTAGTGCTCGGTGACGGTCAGGCCTGCGGCCTCGGGATCGAGGCAGTACCAGGCCGGGTCGAAACTGCTGCGCTTGATGACCGAGTTGTAGTGCCGGAATCCCTCCACGGGTGCGCGGCGCGGATCGTCCTCGGTAAGCCAGTCGACGTCGTCCTCATCGACGGTCTCGCCGGTGACGGGGTCGGCCAGCTCTTCGTACTCTTCGAGCACCAGACCCCAGTGCTTCGGATCGATGATCGCCTCGTCGGTGGCGACAACCTGCGCTCCGCTGGCCTCGACCATGACCAGGTGGCGCAGCGGAACCCGGTCGAGTCGCCACCCGCCGTGATCGCCTTCCTCGAGAAGGGTGTAGCCCTGCTCGGTGTAGGTGGATTCGGCCTGGGCTCGGGCCTGGACGCTTTCACGCTCGGCGCGGACCTGGGCGACGACGTGGTTGAACTCGGGCGTGCCTGCAGCCTGCACGACCCGCTTCTGTGCATCGGGGTCATCTTCGAACTCGGTGACGGCGGCGGCTTCCACGAGGCTGATCTGTCCTCCGTCGAGTGCTTGCATCGCAGCGTTGGACTTGCGGACGGTGTCGGCGGCTTTGACGGTTTCCTTGTCCACGGACAGTTTTTTGGCGACCTTGGTGACGCTTAGGCCTGCGTCCATCATCTGCTGGATGCCTCGCGCCCGGTCAGCGTCGATCAGGTCGTCGCGGTGATCGTTCTCGACAATCTGCTGGCTGACACGCTCCACTGTCTGGTCACCGGTGGCGAGGGTGCGCAGGTACACCGGCACGGTGGCCAGGCCTGCCTGGCGGGCAGCCAGGGTGCGGCGCTGGCCCATCCGGACCAGGACCTGGCCTTCGCCGTCGCGGACGGCGACGATCGGCTCTAGGACGCCGTGCTCTTTGATGCTGGCGATGAAGTTGGCCTTGAGGTTGGCCACGTTGCGCACGTTGGCGTCCACGACGAGGGTGTGCGGGTCGAGGTGTTCGAGCGTGCCGTGTTCGTCGGCGTGGGATTCGGCCTGGGTGTCGATACTCGTGTCGGTCATGGCGGTGCCTTCCTGTGGTGGGGGCCTCGCGGCCGCCCGTTCTTTTTGCCTTCTGGCACAAGAGATCGGGGCCGAGCAGGCCGAGGGAGCGTCTGGGTCCCGGGGTGGGAAGGCGGCAAGGGAGCGCAGCGAGTGTGGCCGGCTGAGCGCCGCCGAAGGCCAAGCGCAGCGCCGCCGGTGGCCTAGCGCGAGCCGGACGTCGGCCTATGATCGATGTGCAGAAGGCATTGGAACTCAGTTGTTTCCGTTGCGGCAGCGACGGTTTGGCGACGCGGATCTTGGCCGAGGCGCGGCTGGTGAGGTGACCGGTGCGCCGGCTGGCGTGTCAGTGCAGAATCGGTCCTGCGACAACGCATGTCATGTCAGAGTCGATCAGAGGGCGTAACAGAAGTCCTTTTACCGCGGTGCGGACTAACCCGGATTTTTCGTGGAATGTTGACTGTGGGGGTGTGTAGATAAGCGAAAGTGCCTGTCCTGCAAGGAATAATTGGACTTCTCTACGGTTCAAAAACCCTGACGGGAAGGCACTTCGCAGGTGAAGAATATCGCGGCGGCATCGCCGGTGAAAGTTTCCGCCGACGGCCATGGCGTTGTGTCGCATGCCGGGATGGGCATGCTGCGTGAGCTTGCCGACCGGACCGGCTTATCGGCGCAGGTCACGGCCGCGTTGGCCGACACCTACCGCGGCCCGTGGGTGTATGCGCCTGGGGAGGTGTTCGCTGATCTGGCGGCCGCGGTCGCCGACGGCGCGGACTGCATCGACGCGGTCGGTCAGCTGTGCGGTGACCGGGAGCACGTCCTGGGGGCCAAGGCCTCAACGACCACCATGTGGCGGCTGATCGATGAGCGGATCGATGCCGCGCATCTACCCGGGGTGCGCGCAGCCCGAGCCGCGGCGCGGGCAGCGGCCTGGGCTGTCGGAGCCGCCCCCACCACCGGCGGCTGGCTGCATATCGACATCGATGCCACGCTGGTGATCGATCACTCCGACAACAAGGCCGGGGCTGCGCCGACCTGGAAGAAAACGTTCGGGCTGCACCCGCTGCTGGCGTTTCTGGACCGCCCCGACATCGCCGGCGGCGAAGCCCTGGCCGGGTTGCTGCGCAACGGTAACGCCGGCTCCAACACCGCCTCCGACCACATCATCGTCCTGCACCAGGCTTTGGCATCGCTGCCAGCGGCGTGGCGGCCCAACCCCGACGATCCCGACAACCCCGAGGCCCCGAAGGTGTTGGTGCGCTGCGATACCGCCGGATCCACCCACAAATTCGCCGCAGCGTGCCGGGCCGCCGGGGCCGGGTTCTCCTTCGGGTACCCCGTCGATACCCGCGTCCAGGACGCCGTGGACACCCTCAACCTCGGCGATTGCTGGTATCCAGCGATCGACACCGACGGCGGGATCCGCGACGGCGCGTGGGTCGCTGAAGCCACCGACCTGGTCAACCTGGCCTCCTGGCCCGAAGGGACCCGGCTGATCCTGCGTAAAGAACGCCCCCACCCCGGCGCGCAGTTGCGGTTCACCGACGCCGACGGCATGCGGGTCACCGCGTTCATCACCGACACACCACCGGGTGTCGTACCCGGTCAGGTCGCCGGTCTGGAACTACGGCACCGCCAGCACGCCCGCGTCGAGGACCGTATCCGCGAACTCAAAGCCACCGGGCTGCGTAACCTGCCCTGCCACTCCTTCTGGGCCAATGCTGCCTGGCTCGAAATCGTCCTGGCCGCCGCTGACCTGGTCACCTGGACCCGCCTCATCGGGTTCGCCAGCGATCGCGCTCTGGCCCGCGTCGAGATCACCACGTTCCGCTACCGGGTCCTGCACGTGGCCGCCCGTATCACCCGCGGCGCCCGCCAACTGCGGCTACGCATCGATGCCACCTGGCGCTGGGCGGCGGCGATCGCCGCCGCCTGGCACCGCGTCCGCACCGCCTTCGGATAACACCCCACCCCATCGGACCCATCAACGATGAAGGACCCACAGGCCCCAGGAAAGCCCGCCCCACCCGGCGACACGGGACAGCACCTCTACGCCACCACACGAAAACCACTACCCAACAACACAACTCGGCATCACACCGAACCCACACCAATTACCACGCAAAATCCGGGCTAAATCGCACCGCAGCAGCACCCACCAGGTGAGTGATATCAGCAATCAGCAAACAAAGAATGGGTCAAGAAACTCGCGAATCTCACGGGAGTCGGGCACGAGTCGGGCTGAGTCTGTCAAATAGTAGCTGTGACGAGTGTCGAGCATCATCACGGCTGCGGCCATCGCGGCCTGCGGATGCGGGACGCGGATCGTTCCGACATCAGGAATAGTGCACTCAGAACCCGGCCGCGTGCTCATCATCGCCGCGATCGAGTTATCGCGGGATTCTTCTGACGAACCGTGAATCGTCTGATCGTCGACAGTGATCGACCATTCCTGGACGCAACCGCCGGTCGCGCTCACGGCAACAGCAACATCGAAAGCAGAGTATTCCGAGTCGAGCATGGTTGTCCTCCAACAGTGATTCAGCGACAGCGGGTACTAAGGCCGTTCCTCGGTTGTGATCGTCGGCCAGCTCCGTTGACACACTCGTACCGAGGTCACCTCGCCTGGAGCATCGCGCAACATTTCGAGCAGCGAGAGTTGTGACTCGATTCGGGGGACAGGGCCATCCGTGAGCAGAAATTCCGGCGAAACCCCGAAAAGGGCTGCGATAGCAGATAATTCGGCGTGATCGGGATCGGTTCTACGGCCGTCCAGAAGCGCATCAAGCGCACTAGCTGTCATCGACACACCGTGATGTGCCGTTATCGCTGCTGCGGCTGCTTGTGTGGACAGCGGTGGCTCAGACGCTTTGTGCATAACGCTGAACAGGCGGCGGAGTTTCGGTGCGAGGCTGCTGCAACTCACAGCATCCATTCTATCGGGCATCGCCACGTGTTGAAGCGATCAACGCATGGGGGATCGGGTCACGTCAGCGCGGCAGAAGATGGAATTGAGGGACCCTCGTTCAAGGCGGTAATGGAGCGTTTGCCGTCGTACTGGCAGTGAATACGTGCTGTTGCTGTGCTGGCAGCTGTTCCTGGCCGGAATTCAGTCGGGGCATCTTCGAATTACAGCGCGCAGTAGTGGTGCGAAAATGATCCGCTTCGCTATCTATTCCGGAATGCGTTCGATGGCAGGTCCATTATGCAGGGTTGCGCGCTGTGAAGCCCATCGCCGCCAACCGTTGCGCAGCTCGCGCACGCCGACGCCGGACCAGAACAGTGCCGACAAGGCTGACACTATCCATGATGCCCAACCGTGTGCGGCGATGACAGTAGAGATCGAGGCGATGGCGAGGAGAAGCCCGGCCAGTCCGCTGAAGATCTGTCCTGGTGCTGTATCGGTAAGCAGTGAGCTGACCTGGCGTGCCCCAGCTGACCCGCGCTTGAAAATGTGCCGAGTGATTAAGCCTGCTGCCATCAATCCGAACAATGCAACCGCGGCGATTGCCGCATCGAGCGCGCTAAATGCTGAAGCGGAGGCTTGCAGCGACGCGACCAGCGTGATCGTCACTAGCACAAGTAGGACGAAGACAGCGCATCCACTGACAGCGGCCAGCACACGAACCAGCCGTTCATTTTGCGGCTGCTGACCATCGAAAATTTTCATACCCTGATTCTCCCAACCTGGTCTGACATCTGCGGCTCGGAACGCTTCTTCCCTGGTGAGACCAAATCCGGTTCTGGCCTATTTCTGGAATTCTCTCTGAGAGAGAGTGCTGCTGTTGTTGTTGTACTCGGTAGCGGTTCTACGATTCCGCCGTCACGCAACATTATTCGTCACGGTGACGATTTGCAGTGATGCACTCGCATGCCTCAGCTGGGGCGGTAGATGTGTGCCCGGTGCTCGACACGGCCGATCAGGAGGGCGTGGGCGTCGTCGAGTATGCGGAAGGTGACGCGATAGTCGCCGCGTCGTGCGACTCGCCAGCCCTCCAGCTCGTGACGGAGCGGCTTCGACATCCGGTATGGGTCGGTGGGCAGTGTTGCGGTGATGAACTCCACGATCGCGGCCGCCACTTTGTGCGGAAGTCGATCCAGTGCCCGGACCGCGCTGGGCGCCAGTCGGACCGCCCATGGCTGGTCGTTGCTCACGACAGACCGTAGCGTTTACGCAGATCTTCACCGGTGATGGTCTTGCCGGCGGCGTAGTCGGCGTCTGCCTGGTTGAGTTCGTCGACGAGCCCTGGGGTCCGTAAAGCATGCAGGGTTTCATTGAGTGAGTCCAGATCGTCGGCAGACATCAAGACCGCGGCGGCACGCCCGTGCCGGGTGATCCGGATGATCTCGTGCGTGCTGTCGGCCTCGTCGACCAACGCTGAAAGCTTGTCCTTGGCCTCGCTGAGCGGTACCGTCTTCATGTGACGATAATAGCCGGATTATTAGCCTCTGACTAGTCGCATGATTAACTTTCAATTAGCCGGACATTTAGCCGATAACGTACCTTATGTCAGTTAAGCGTCACTTAACACTTGTGATTAGCGGCTATTGACATACGTCCGTATCGCCTTCATGCTGGGTGAATGCCTCCCAGCAGTCGCCTGGTCGATCTGATCGACTGGTACAAGAACGCCCATCCGGACGTCACGGACGCCGAGATCGCGCGACGGGTCGGTATCACGCGGGCGAATCTGTCTCAGTGGCGCTCCAATGGTGTGCGTGGATGGCCGGCGCGGGCCACACTCGACGCGTTGGCCGCAACGATCGGCCGGCCATATCGCGAAGTGCTGGACGCCGTACTGGCCGATAGCGGCTATGCGGATACCAGCAGGAGATCCACAGCCACGGCGCGGGCGCACCAGGTGGTGCTCGACGAGGCGGTGCGGGTGCTCACCGAAGCCGCGAGGCTCACCAACCAGCCGGTACGTCGAGCGGCCGATGGTTCTTGGGAACCTGACCTGGATGCCGATGGCCTCCCGATCGATTGGGCCGCGTTCGTCACCGCAGCCCTTGCTGGCGCGGCCGCCAACATCGGTGGCATTGATGCGATCTTGGCGGGCCGGCCGGGCTCCTGGGAAGCTGGCGTGGTTCGGGATGCCCTCAATGCCGCTGTGGGCCACGATGAATGGGATTTGTGGCGGCACCGCACCGAGCCGGTCAACGTCGTTGTGCACCCCGAGCGGATCCTGTCCGATGTGGATTCGTTGGCGTGGTTTCGTGAGTTTGACGCCGCGGAGACTGAGCTGCAACGCCGGGAGAACGCCATCAGACCCGGTCGGGTGTACAGCTACCCCGGCCACGAGCTGAGCGAGCGCATGCGGGCGTACTTCACGGATCTGGGTGTCGAGATCATTGACGGTCCTCCCCCACCGCTACCGACGGTCGAGGAGATCGAGGCGGCCGTGGCAGCCGAACAGGAAAACCCGACCGAGCTCACCCCCGAAGAGCAGGCGGCCGAGGACGCCCTGGCGGCGATCGAGGTACTCAGAGACCGCCTGGAAGCCCTTCAGCGCGACGAACTCGCCGAATACGGACAACGCCTCGCCCAGGCCGTTCGAGAGCGTCTCGCGGCGCTCAAGCTCCCTGTTCCGGTGACGGTGACCGTCGACCTCGACAGTCCGCCACATGAGGCACCACAAACCCCGATTGATGGCTGGGCTACCGGAGCGGTCGAACGGGCGATCGCCGCAGCGATCGCCGAAACCCCGACCCCCGACACACTGCCCGGCACGCCCCTTGAACGGGCCGACGCCGCCCTCGCCGGCGAGAACGGATCCACCGATGAATGAACCCGACCTCGCCAAGCTCTCCGAAGCCGCAGACCAGTGCGGGATCCCGGCCGACGTCCTCAGGATCATGGCTGCCGACGATCTACTCCCCCAGGTCGTACGCGGCCGCGGCGGCCAAGGGAGCCGGACCCCGACTCCGACTCCCCCAACCGCGGCGGTCGGCTTACTTCTGCTTCTTGGCTGGTCCCGCACTGCTGGGCAGGTAGGCGTCGAGCGCGGCCGCCACCATCTCGCTGCGGTTGGTTTCCCGCGCGCCCGGGCGCTGCGCACGGATCTGCTTGGTCGACCAGTCTTGCAGTGTCTTCATGACCTTCAGCTCAGCCTTTGTCGGCCGAATCCGCAGCGGCAGTGGCGTTTCAGACCCCGAGTCGCCGGGCGTGTCGCGCCACGGAAAGAGATCGCCGGGGTTAGGGCCTGGCCGACGATCAAGTATCAGAGTAGGGAGCTCGTGAGCATGTTTCCGCAGAGCATTCAGCACGACGGCAGTGTGACTGGGCGCTTTGGACCGGGCCTTGTCGAATCGTGCGACGATTGATTCCGGGATGCTCATGACGGTTGGCGACACGATCTGCGCTTCGGGATCTCGCAGGTCGCTGTCGAGGACTGGGAGTTCGGCGTTGGCCGGCGAGGCTGACGCTTCCTCGCGCGACTCGTCAGCATGGCTGGACGAGTCGCGCCTGACCTGTTCATCCGGGGCGGGCTCGACGGGCACAAGGGCCGACCCCGTGGCTGCAGGCTCGGCGGTCTCGGCGCTGGGGAGTACGACCCGGTCCGCGGACTCCTGCGGCTTGGGCTCGGCCGGCGGTGCCTGCTCGGTGTCCGTGTCGACGACTGGTTCTGGCCGGGCTGGAGTCTCTTGGACAGACGTAGGCGGGTCGTTGACCGTGTCGGGTACGACAGCCAGAGGCGTTGGTGTCGCAGGGTGGCGCGGTGGCGGTGCCTGACGTGTGCGCCGTGTGCGCCGCTTGTTCAGCGCGTCAACTCCGCCGCCGAGGCCGGACTGTTGGTTCTGGGTCATCGTCTCACTCACTCTTCCCTGCTGCCCTGGTAATGGCCAGTTCCACCACCGCTCTGGCCACTGCCGTCACCTCTTGTACGAATGGTCTGCTGCGGGCCGGCACCGGTTTACGTGCCGATACAGCCATGCGGTACTGGCGCTGGGCGAGCCAGCTGTACTTGCTGATCGGGGGCAACACCGGAATGCCGTAAGTCTTGCTGATCGATGCCAGGTGGTCGACTCGCTTCTTGGGTGCGGCAGCCACCACGTTCGGCACGATGAGCAGCGGGTAGGACCGGAGCTCATCGGCCATCCCTTCTAGAGCTTCGAGTGCTCGGACTTCCAGGACGACGGGCGCGACGATGACATGCGCGGCAGCGACGGCGCCGTAGGTGCTGTCGCCGCCGCCTGGGTGGGTGTCGATGACGACGGGACGCTGCCACTCAGTCGACCACTGCTCGATGTGGCGCGTGATGACTTCGTCTTCGGGTTGGTTGGCCATCCAGTCGGGGTGCGACGGCACAAGATCGGCACGGAACTCGCCGCCCTTGAGCGGCCGCGGGGTGCGTCCGGTCTCGAATGCGTCGAGCAGTGGAGCGTTGGTGCGGGTCTCGTGGCGATAGCCCCATGCACGGCTGGCGTTGCCACGGTCCCAGTCGAAGTCGACAAGTACCGCGGCCAAGATCCAGGCGACCTCCTTGGCGATTTCAGTCTTGCCAACTCCGCCCTTCCATGCTGCGACGGCTACGAGCAGATCTTGCAGAGCCTCACGCAGATCCGACTCTGGAATGGTGGACAGCAGGGAGTCCTCCCATCCGGTGTCTTCTCTGTCTTCGCGACCAAACGGATACTTCAGCCGCTCCAGGGCGAGATCGATCGGTGAGGTCTCGGCGTCAATGAGGCTGGTAGTCGTCATGCGTTCTGCCACTCCCCCGCTCGCGCGGTAGATTCTCGGATATGCCTCGCGGTGTTCCGCGTCATGTGTCACATGTTAACGGCTGCAATATCTCATTGTCTATCGCACCCTATCGCGTGTCGCCTACGTCACGCGATAGGTCATGAGATACGCGATGCGATACTCGGTGCGTCCACGGTTCCGTTGTGTCACGTGTTAGCGTGCGCATTGCGCTACGCATCATGTGACCGGATATGCTGCGCAGTATCACATCCACCGTCGTATGCGTTACTGCACCTGCTAATCCAGCCGCCCATTCACGCGCAGTCTCGCGGGATAATGCGTCCGTTGCGTGATGCGTGATTACTCGCGTTGCTCCACGTAGTCTTTGACGGGAGGTTTGCTCCAATGTCATCCGCGTTGTGCCCCGCAATGAGTCGCGGGGGAGCCCCTGCGTTACGTGTCGGAGTGCTTCACCCAACCTCTGTCGCGATGGCTTGTCGTAATCCCCCGGTGACCGCCCAAACCCCGAAGACCCAACACCATCCGAATCCGAGCTACGAAAAGGAAGCCTGATGACTCTTGTGGACGAGCGGTCTGTAGTTGCTGCGGACGTTTCTGATGAACCCGCTGCTTCTCCACGTCCGGAACCGGCAGAGAATGCGCCGACAGCGCCGGCCGGGGGACATGTCGATAGAGCGGCGAAGGAGAAGCGGCTGGGGTGGCTTTGGCGCGGCCGAAAAGGGCGTGTGAAGCCCGCGGCGCCAATGCAGCAAGTGGCTGAGCCGGCCAGGGGGGACGATCGAGAAGCTGAGAAGCTGGTGATGCTGCACCGCGCTCGCAAGAGCGCGGTGGCGGTGACGGTGTTCATCGCGGGCGGTTCGTTCGCGCTGTCGTTCTACTCCCTATGGGACATGGCCTCCCAACTGGCGTGGCCGGGGTACATCGCGTGGCTGTGGCCGCTGATCGTGGACGGGATGATCATCGTCGCCACGATGGCGCTGGTGGCCTTCGGCGGTTACGCCGGCCAGAAGACGAACGTGATCTATTCGTGGTGTGTTCTGGCGTTCGGGGCCGTGGTCAGCATGGCGGCCAACTTCGTCCATCCGTTGTTGCCTCATCTGATGGGCCAGTCGCAGGGGCCCATCACGGCGGGTATGTGGCTGGGGGCCGGCATGTCCTGCATCCCGCCGATCGCACTTCTGGCGTGCACGCATCTGTTGGCGCGGTTGTGGGCGTTCAGCCCGGAGGGCGCGAACGTTGCTGCGGCAGCGACCGAGACGGTGGTGGCGGTGGTGGCGGATTCGGCCGGGGGAGCGGCGGAGCTGTCCCGCGCTGTGGCGGGGCGGATTCAGGCTAGCGGGAAGTTGTCCAGCTATCCGGAGGATGATGTCGCTGAGATGATTCGGCTGCTCTTCCAGACCGAACCACCGTTGAAGCTGCGCGAGATCGGCAGGATGGTCGATCGGCACCATGACGTGGTGGGCAGGGTGCGCGACGAGGTGTCCGCCCTGCTCGGGGTAGGTATAGCCGGAGATGCTGCCGGCTGACAAACACCTGGCGGAGCCTTGGCGGAAGGTGGCGAGATGTCCGCCACTTCATCACTGATGCTATCGCGTGCAATATCTCATGAGATATTGCACGCGATACCTCTGGGGCTAATTTCGTTGCCTCATGTAGGGAGCCGCGGCGTCGGATACCGGGCGGCTCCTGCACCGACTGTGCAAGGGAGGGACGCAAGCGTGCGTCGGGGGCGAACAACAGGTGCCCGCCCTACAGCGGGCATCGAATCCCAGGCGCTCGGCAGAAGTCTCCGAGTGCTAATCGATCGTGTCGGGCACTGGAGTGTCTTCAGCCAGTGCTTTGGCAAGAAGCTCGATGGCGAGGGTCCAGGCAGTGCTTGGTTGGCGCTCGTAGTAGACCCTGCGGTCCACACCATCCACACGCTTTATCAAGCCCGCGACGACAAGGCCTGGGAACACGTTCTGGAAGGAGCTTTGGGAGGGGAATCCGTGTTCTTTGACCAGGTCTGATGGATTGACACGACCGTCGGAGCTTTGCGCAATGGCCGCCATTACGGCAAGTCGGTGTCGTTGCCCGAACAGAGCGTACGAGATCTCCTGAACTCGCTCAGACTGGGCGTACGACACGCCGACATCGTATTACGCCATGCGCGTTACGGGTATCGCGTAACGTATATGGCGTAACGCGATATGCGTAATAGCAGGTCAGGGCGCTGTATTATATGATCGTGTCAGGGATATTTGACCAACCGGATGGGATGTGACGTGGCGACGAAGAAGCCAGGCCGCAAGGTGTATGGCCCGACAGGTATCAAGCATGGGTCTGAGCAGCGCCGGTCGACCCAGTTCATCCGCAAGCGCCTGACCGAGTCCGAAAAGGAACTGATTAGACGGCTGGCCCAACATCGGGGAGTCTCGGAGGCCGATCTATTGGCACCACACGTGGAGAAGCTTCTTCGCGAGGCGCAGCTGCTACAGACCGCTGAAGGTCCGTTGGCAGCGACGGGATGATCTAGCCTGAGTGTGTCGCCACGACGGTCGCGCCCAAGACACGGCTCAATAGGGCAATAGCGTCCGCGTGGACAGCGATCGTCTCGCTGTCGGCCTGTTCGAGCCGCTCCAGCTGTCGTTGAGCTTCGTCAAGGGGTGGAGGTAGGTCTGCCATTACTGATGCCAGAAATTCGGCATGGTGGGGGAGCACGTAATCAAGGTGTTTACTACGCCAGTCCGGTAGGTCGGTGTCGGTGACTAGCATCGCTTCGTCGCGTAGTGCGAGCCAGGCGTGCCAGGCGGCTCGTTCGCGCTTATAGCGTGCCTGTCGAGCGGCAAATACCTCGTCGAGGTGCTGTTCGTCGGCAATGTCATCCAACGTGACTGGGCCCGGGCTGACGTGGCCACGGCGGCGAGTGATGAGGCCTTCGCCGGCTAGGGCGGCCAGGCTGTAGTGGCCACTGCGCTCATTGACCTTCGCTGCGGCGAATATCTCGGACGGTCTGGTCATCTTGTTGTGAACGATGAGTTCGTAGATGGTGCGGTGATGACGGCCGAGCCGGCTCCAGGCTGGGTGTACGGCAGCCAAACGTACTCGGTCTCGCGGGATCGGTTGTATGCCATCTGGGTTGAGGGCGACGAGCGCATATACGTCTGGGTCGCGGCCGACTGAGCGCCTGGTGAGCAGGATCGGCGCACCAACCATGTCGCGGGTTCTCCGCAGTGCGCGCGCGGTGGCTTTGTGGCTTAGCAGGCCTGTAGACAACGAAATTGACCTACCACCCACACCAACTATCGGAACTCCTTCTCGGAGCTCTCCAGCCACCGCGGCCTTCACCGCCAGGCTCTGCCATACATCACGAATCGACCAACGCTCGGTCCCTTTGAAGTGGTGGTCTGTCCAAGCCAGCGCGTAGCCCAGCCAGGCTTTGTAGGAATCCTCCAACTCTCTCCCCAGAGTCAACTCTGAAAAGTGTGTGTAGTTTTCTCTGTGTGTCTCGCGTTGCGATTTCTTGGCAATCGCGTGGGCTCGTCCGACGGCGAATGTGATGGCAGTTTGAAAGTCGCGTTCGAACTGGGTATCGGCGCGGATCCCATGTTTTTGGCGGTAGGCCTCGCCAAGGACTGACCAGGGCCCGCCTGGCTGCATGGCGGCACGGATTCGTCCACGGGTGTAACCGCGCAGGACAGCGTTGGTGACGACGGCCTGCCGTGCTTCTGAGGGTGTGTTCCACGCGGCGTTCATCCACCCGTGGGTGGCGAAGTGCAGGACGTCGTCTGGGATCGGGCGGTTCCACCAGTAGGCCTGCACGATGCGTTGGTCGTCGTCGTGCCCGTCGATGTACTGGGCTGCGGCCGAGTCTGAAAGTTCGCGCTGTGAAAGTGGCGTGGTGGGGGCGGGGAGAGTGCCCAACAATGAGTAGAGGGCGGGCAGAAACTTAGAATCGCTGCGTTCGGTCAGCGCGGCGACGGCCTCGTTGAGTGGACCGTCGAGTAGGCGGTATCCGCCTCCGGAGCAGCGGGTGCCGGGCACGCTGATGCAGCCGGCGGTGCTCTTGGTGGGTTTGGGATCGAGGGTGCGTAGTCGGGCTTTGAGTTGGTCGGCGAGCTGGCGCATTTCGGCGAGGGTGGCCGAGCTGCCGATCGCCAGCGGCACGATGAGGTGGCGTCCCCCGCTGGTGGAGCGGTCGGACACGATTCGACCTCCGCAGTCACGAACCCAGCGGGCCGCCCGGGCGAAGTCTGCCTCTACTTGGGCTGGGCCGTGCTCTTTGGCATCGAAGTCCAGCACGAGCTGGGTGGTGAGGCCGCCGGCGCTGTAGATGTCGACGGCAGCCATCGTCTTGGGCAGTGTGTCGGTGATTTTCTGGCGGCGCTTGTACTCGCGGGTCTCTGGGTCGAACGCCTTGTAGCGGTCCTTGCCAGTGGGGGACAGGCGTCGCGCCAACGCTTTCCAGACTGCTGCCGGGGAGTCGGCAGGACGAGCAGTAGGGGCCATGGGCTACGCGGATCCGGTCGGTGGGGTGGCCGGAGCGGGCAGGCGGAGTAGGTGCGCCTGGTGTGTCGGTGGGCGCCGTTTGGGGTCAAAGTCCTTGTCGATCCACATTCCGGCACAGCTACCGTGCTGCGGAGCGTTACCGAGGCTGTGTCTGCGGCAGACGACACGTCGAGCGCATGGCAGCCACATGCGACGGGCGGTTGCCTGCGGCTCGGGATGGGGCCGGCAGGCAGCGTCGCGGCCACATAATCCGGATTGCTGGAAAGTGTTGCGGCTCAAGGCGGTGTCCTCTATCCTGGAGCCAGCTGCTCAGGCTGGTTCCCTAGGGAATCCCGAATCGGAGGTGCTACTCCGATTCACAGAAGGTCCCCGCTTCGGCGGGGTTTTCTGCTATCAGGGACGGTTCAGATATTTAGATGTGTCTGATGATGTTGTGGATGGGCCCCCTGGGATTCGTGTTGTGGGGAGTCTTGCACGCACCTGTGCGGTAGCTCCGCAATGACACGCTGGTCAGCATCCCGAGTTTTTGATTCAGTTGGTTGTCGGTTTCGGCAACAAGCCTGACCGGGCCTCGGGGTCATGACTGCGACTCGTTGCGGGAGGACGCTCATCGGGATGCCGGCGCAGCGGCAGCGAGGAGAGCTGGGGCTATTTCGACCGCTCGCGCGGCGGTGAAGTTCGACACCGGTCTGGTCGTAGCCTTCGGCCCACTCCTGGTCGTCATTGGCCAGGAAGTTAACCGGTGCTTCGGCGAAGTCGGCATCGACGGTTCGGCCGCCTACACGTTCAGGTTGCGCGCTCAGATCGTCAACGTGGCCGTTCTCGTTACCCATGGGCGGGAGACGTCGTCGAGCTATGCCGGAATGGCGAACAGGTAGAGCGGCTGGCCGACGACGATGCCTTCGGATCGGCTGTTGGTGGGGTTTGCGGCTTGCTGGGCAGTGTCAGCCTCGGGAGCTCCGGTCTTTTTTGCGCGGGCGGTGTGCGGCTTGGGCGTCTTGTCCGGTGCGGCCAGGGGGTCGGGCTTTTCACCGCGGCGGCGGTGCTTGAAACCAACGGGGGGCTCGCCAGTGCCGGAGAGAACCCTGTAGATGTCGACGAGCCGGTCATAGGTGCTGTTAAGGGCCTCGTCGAAGGTGCCGGGGAACATCACGCCGCCCCAGATGCCCTGGGTAGCCGCATCTTGGCTCCTGTCAGGTACCAGGGCTTCGCGGATGCACTCCAGGCGCCGGCTGCACGCTGTCCGGCACAGCATCTTGGCGTGGTGGCGCTCAGCTTCGGAGTACTTTTCGGGATCTGTCCACACAGTCGGGTCCCATGTCTGTGCAAGGCAGGGCTGCGTGTAGAGATCGCCGCGGTTGTTGCGCAATTCGCGACTTGTGTTGATCAACTCGCGCATCTGGGAGTCCTTTTCGCCCGGAGGAACATGCTGCTAGCCGCAAGAGTAAACATTTTCTATGCCATCGTGCAATGTTTAGCAATGTTTTTTGTCATTGGTGCAGGTCAGGTGGGGTGAACGGTATAGTGCGTTTTCGTGGTGCCGTCCGATCGAGCGTTGGCAGCTCAGCGGATTGGAAAAGCCATCCGGGACCGGCGTGAGGTCAAGGATCTTTCCCAACGTGAGCTGGCAAAGCGTGCTGGGGTGCAATCGCAGTGGCTCGGTCAGATCGAGCTAGGGAAGGCGTACCCCCAGAAGCGCACTCAGATCAAGATTGAGACGGTTTTGGAGTGGAGTTTGGGCACTCTGGAGACTGTCGGGGAGACCGGAGAAGTCCCGGAGGCTGAGTCGGCGATTCCCCAGGAAGCCACCGACGGGATCTTGGGGATGGCCCAGATGGTGATCGATACGTCTCGTCAGGCGGCGACGACGCTGCCAGATCCGGATGCTGATCCGCGCGTGTATCTGGCGATGGCAATGAACGTAGTGCGCACGCTCAGTCACGCCGGGCAGCTACTGACCAAAGGGATGCGGGCTTCGGCGATGGGGGAGGCCATGAAGCTGGTTGCTGAGATCAACAAGACCAAGGACGCTGTGATGGCCGATATCGCGGCGTCGCCGGCAGCGATGGTGGGTCACCAGTTGTATGTGTGGCGGCGCGACAGCGGGGTGGATTTGCAGACGGTGTCTGAGATGACCGGGCTGGCAACCGAGCGCCTGGCGGAGTTGGAGAATGCGCGACCGCCCACCGACGTCGAGACACGGATTCTGACGAAAATTGTTGGGGTATAAACGAATTCGAGTAACACGAAAATTGGATAATTAGAGCGCGTAGGCTTCGCCCCCGCTGGGGTAGCCGCCGCCGCTGGTAGCGAGGTGGACGTGGTCCATGTGGTTGGCTGTGGCGCCGCCGCGGTTCTCCATCATGGAAGGTGCACGGCCCGGGATGTACATGGTCTGACGCCAAATGGCGTGGTCGAGACCGAATTTCTGTTGGTTTGCCAACACGAAGTTCAACACTCGCTGGCCCAGGGCGATGCCCTGGGGTGAGGTGGGGTTGGGGATCATGACGTCGATCGCCAGGCCGTTGGGGTGCCATTTGAGCGAGTCGGCGCGGAATCCGCCGATGGACTGTATTTCGGGAAAGGCGGCGCTGATGGCGCGGGCGGCCAGGATGGTTTTGCGTTGCAGCTTATATTCATTGGCGACACCGGGCGGCAGGTCACGGCCGGATACGTTGGCGCCCGTGCCGGCGTCGATGGTTGCGTTGCTGCTGGATGGTTGGAAGGCGCTGGCGGTTTTGGTGATGCCGGTGAGGTTGGGGAAGGCGAAGCCTCCGCCGCCACCGCCCATGGATGCTGGAGCACCGCCACCCATGGCGCCGGCGCCGGCGGGGGCCATCGCTGCGCTGGCGGGGCCACCACGCAACAACTGCGCCAACATCACCGCACGCTGATCGGAGGCCTTGATGAGATTGCGGGCGGTTCCGGTGCGGTTGTCCAACTCCCGCAACATCTGCCGATCCCCGGCAGGACTGCCCGTGTACGGGGCGATCGCTGCGGTGTTGTCCGCTGCGGCTTGATTATTGGAATCCATGGCCGCACTACCCTCAGCGACCACCTGGCCCGAAGCGTCCAAATGCACCGCAGTGGAACGATCCTTGGCCGCCACCGCGGCCACCGCACGCGCATTGGCCGCCGCGTGATCACGCCACATCTGCGCAGTCACACCCGAATACCCCAACGCCGCGGGATCATCAGCAGCCATCTTCTTCGCCAACTGCTCAACAATCACACCCTGATCAGCCAACCCGCCAGCCCCCCGAGGCAACGGCTGACCATACAAATCCGTGCCATCACGCAACGCCTCAGCCGCCATATCCACATACACCTGCAACCCCGAGGACATACCCCCAAGTATCAGACCCACCCCCACAAAACTCACCAACGCAGAAAATTGACCCCGTTCGAGTGAGCGAACCTCGCGATACGGTAGCTGCATGACCAACCCCGACGAGCCGATCGGAGAGCAGTCGATGCACCGTTGGCAGGATTTGTTCGAGGAATGCCTCGGCGATGTTCTGTACCTGTACGGCGATACCAGCGCTACTGACGGGCTGGGCCGCTAGTGCCACCGGTACCGGCAGCCCCCGACGGCTGGACCGCGGTGCGGGTGGGCGATGAGGTGTTCTTTTGGCCTTCCTCGCAACCGATCCCGACTTCGTTGGACGGCTCGCACGGATTCTCGGGCATGCCGAACTTTCGTATCCCTAGTGGCTGGGACAAGCAGCCGCCGGCGGAGTGGCGCGACCTCTACGGTGCGGCCAACCGGGGCAAGGGTGTCGACCCGTTTGAGGTGCTGGCAACCGCACCTCCGCCGGTTGCTGCGCCGGTTGCCCCGGCAGCACCAGCCGCACCGGCAACCCCTGGCCCTGCGCCCCACGCGCCGCCGTTCGTCAGGACTGGTGAGCAGGAATCGGGTGATGTCGCCAAGGCGATCAAGGAAGTCAACGAAAAGGCAGACAAGGCGCAGACCCAATTGGCCAGCGCAGACGCGGCGTTGATGAAGGCGATCCTGGGCGCGCACACCCGTACCGAGGAGGGACGTGCGGAGCTGTCGAAGATTCAGAAGGAATGGATGGCTCTGTCCTCGAAGGTCGATTTAACCTCACCTGCCGGGTCCAAGCAGATGTTCTACATGATGGATAACCGGATGGCCGATATCAACCGCATCTTGAGCTCGAACGTGCTGGACAACGCCTCCAGTGCGGGGATCATCGCGGCCAAGAAAGCGCTGTACGAGAAGATCGAGGCCGACGGGACGGCCGGCGCCGATCAGACCAACCCACAGGGCGGAAACCAAAACCCTGAAGGTGTAACCGGCGGTGGGGGAGTAGCCGGCGGCGGTGGGGGGACTCCCGAGGCTCCGGGGGGACAACCCGGTGCGGCCGGCGCGGGTCAAGGTGAGCCGGTACCGCCTGCACCCAATCTTGGTGGCGTGGGAACGGGCGATCCGCTTAGTGGTCTTGTGAACGCGGCCGGGCAGATACCCGGGGCTCTTGGCGGTGCGCTCGGGGCGCCGCTGAACAGTCTAGGTGGGTTCGGGTCCGCGTTGGGTTCAGCGTTGGGGCCTGCATTCGCCCAACAGCAGGCCGAGGGCCCTGATCCGTACCGTGACGATTCACCGGGGACACGCAACCCGAATGACACCGATGAACCAGATCACCCCGACGAGCCGAAGAAGGAGGAAGAGGAGCCGGAGCCCAAGAAGGACGAACCTGCTCCGGCTCCGCAGCCGCAGGCCCAACCGCCAGCACCGGCGCCGCCTTCTGATGTGGTGACCGACAATGACGGCAAGACCACAAAGGCCGCAAGTGTCGGTCTGGCGAAGGCATTGGACAACGTGCGCAATCAGGGGATGGACATCCCTACTGGTTATCGGGAGGCGGGCTTCACTGTTCCACCGGTGACCGCGACGATCCCGCCGGAGCAGAACGTGCCGCCGTCGCAGATCATGGGGGGGGATTTGGCCAACACTGGCACCCGGTGGGTGAGCGTGTGGGACAAGAACACTGTGTTGATGGATGGGCAGCTGCGGCCGATCAGCGACCTTCCCAACAACGGTGAAATGAAGGGCTATTGGCGGCCACCGGAAACCTCTGGCGCCACGATCAGCACTGCGGCGCACGCGGCAGCACCGGCGCAACCAGCGTCCGGCCCAACGTCGAGTCCTACCACGGGCAAGTAGAAGGAGATCAACGATCATGTCAAAGACCACGATTGACACCGATGTCCTTCGGCAACGCGCGCACGGTTGGCGCCAGTGGGCCGAAGACCTTGAAGCCTACCCGGCCAACTACAACGAGGTTCACGAGAACCTCTACCGGCAGGGCGCGATCATGGCACCGGTGGCCAGTGCGGCCTCGGAGGTTTTCGCCGAGCAGACAACGACGTACAACCGGTGTGGGCAGCACCGGCGCCAAATCGCGGCAGCTGCCGATGCAGCTGCAGTCCGCCTCGACGCGGCCGAGGAGGCGCACCGCCAGGGACAACAGGGGGTGTCAGGGTGAAAGATCAGCGGTTGTTCAGGGAGGTGACCCCCGACAACCTGCTTGCGGCGACCGTGGACGCAGACGGTTACAGCGTCAGCGTTCAAATCACGGAAGACGCCATGAAAATGGGGACTGAAAAGCTGCAGCTGATGCTCACCCGCGTTAATCGGGTGGCGTGGCTGGTTTCGCAGGCCACAAAGCGTGACCAGATGCGCGCTGCCGGGATCAGCGATATCGATCCCGACATCCCCACCTGGGACGACGTTCGCGCAGCAAAATCCCTTCTTCACGAATAATCCTGGCAATTAGGGGATTTAAGACATGGCGGTCAATCGCGCTTCGGCGCCGCAGTCGAGCGGCTACCTGTTTTTCTTGCGCAGACTAGGTGCTGCACAGCTCACAGGTGATGCCTCTCTTGAGGAAGATCCACACCGCGAACAGATGCTGGCGGTGGCAACATCGCTCGCAATCGGCGTGGTCTTGGTGATCATCATGGTGATCGCTTCGATCATCAAACCTGTTGGTTCTGTGGGTAACTCGCTGATTCTTCGGGACCTCGACACCGGGGCCCAGTTTGTGCGGGTTGGCGAGACCCTGTATCCGGTACTGAACTTGACGAGTGCACGACTGATCGCCGGTAAGGCCGATAACCCTGAGCCAGTGAAATCCTCGGCGATGTCGAAATACCCGACCGGGCCCTTGGTGGGAATTCCTGGCGCACCGAACTGGCCGATCACCTCACCGCGCCAGGACCGCTCACGATGGGCTGTCTGTGACAGCCTGCACGACAACCCCCTGGCACCACCGACAGTGACGGCCCTGGCCGGCCAGTTATCTCCAGAAGATCGTTCACACGTGCTCCCTGACGGCCAGGCTGTGCTCATGCGCTATGGGGGAAGCACATTCGCGGTGTGGGGATCGGTGCGCTCACCGATCGACACCACCGATAGGGCCACGGCGTTGGCGGTCGGAGTGGATGTGTCCACGGCCAAGCCCCGCGCTATGTCACGGGTCCTGCTCAACGCGATTCCAGCCACGCCGCCGTTACGGATTCCTGTGATCCCCAACGCTGGGGCGCCCAGCCCGTGGAATATCGCTCCCGGCGTGGTGGTCGGCTCGGTGCTGCAAGTCGAAGATCCCTCAGGCGGAACCGAATTCTTTGCGCTCACTGAGCAGGGGGCTCAGAAAGTGCCACCATTGGTGGCGTCGTTGATCCGTGGGTCGAACGCGTTCGGTGCTGCCACGGCGATCAAGGTGTCCACCGACCGGCTCGCGGGAGTGCCCGCCGCACATGTCCTCGACGTCGACTATTACCCGCAGAACCGCTTGAGCTTTGTCGATCCGGCGACCAACGGCGTCACGTGCCTGACGTGGGAGAAGGCTTCGGGAGAGAAGCGTTCCACCACCAGCATTTTGGTAGGTCGCACGCTGCCGTTGACTGATGAGCAGCAGAAGTTGATCGTGTCGTTGACACGCGATGACCGCCGAGGAACCACAGCCGATCAAGTGTGGATAGCCCAGGACGCGGCCGCCCTGTTTCGGGTCACCGGCATGGACCCAGCGGCAACGACCAAAGAGAGTATCTGGTGGCTGGCCCCCAACGGGGTGCGGTTCGGGATTCCGTTCGACAAGCCCACCTGGGATGCTCTCGGCCTCGATATCAGCGCCGCAGACCAAGCACCCTGGCCGATGGTGCAGCCCTACGCCGAAGGCCCGCTGCTGACTCGGGCCAATGCCGAAATCAAACAAGACACCCTTGCCCCAGGTAAGGCCCCATTGCCCCTGATGACTGCCGGCCAATAGCCAGACGCTGTGCCTGGATCATGCCGTTGATTGATGGCCCGAAAGGAATCTTCCATGCCGACAAAGCTTTTCGAGCGGCCTGCAGATATCAAAGCGCCCACGCTTGCTGGCGATAAACGCACGCTCCCGGCACCACCTACGGTGCAGCCAGGCCGTTTTCGCACAATCCTCTCGGTCATTTTGCCCGTGGGCCTGGTGGTCGGCATCATCGGAACCATCGTCATGCTTTTCCTGGTGGGCGCGCGCACCTTTACCGGTGTTGGTCTGATATTTCCGCTGATGATGATGATGTCGTTCGGCGGCATGATGATGCAGAGGTTCGGCGGCGCGAACAAGAAGACGCGTTCGGATCAAGAAGGTGAGCGCGAAGAGTACGGGCAGACTCTCGACGAGTTCCGCAATGTCGTCGATGCGGTGGGGGAGAAGCAGTTCGCGCGAGTGCTGTTCTTCAATCCGAATCCGTTGGATCTCGTGCGGATCGTCGCTGATGGATCTGCTCGCATGTGGTGTCACCGGCCGCCGTCATTGCAATTCGGGAAATGCCGTGTAGGGGTGGGGCTGTCGCAGTTGGCGATAGACCTCAAGACACCGAAGCTGCCTGACCGCACCAAGCGCGACCCCATGCCTAACACGATGCTGCGCGACTTCTTCCTGGAAAAGCCCTACATACGTGATATCCCCATGCCGTTGGCGTTGCGCAGCAATCCGGGATTCGCCTTCTACGGGGACATGCCCACGATCCACGGACTGGTGCGGTCCATGTTGTGCCAACTGGCAACATTCCACGGCCCCGATGACATCGCCATCGCGGTAGTCACCGCCAATCCCGCTCAATGGGAGTGGCTCAAATGGATGCCACACAGCTGCGACCCGACCACACACGACGGTGCCGGGCCCACTCGCTTGGTGTTCACCAGCCCGAAAGACTTCGACCGGGTCTTTGATCTGAACAACAGTCGTGGTGGAGCCTTCGTCGCGGTCAAAGAACCCGAAGGCGGCCAGCACACGGAACCAAAAGTCAGCGATCTGCGCCACCTTATCGTGGTGGATGACGACACCGGTGCTGTCGAGGAATGGAATAGGGTGACCCGCTCCCGCTTGGGTGTTGAAGCGACCACATTCTTGCGGCTGGCCACTCGCCGGTCAGATGGCTGCGGATGGACACCGGAGACGACGTTCCAGGTCACCGACGACCGCCGCATTTGCGATACCGCTTTAGGTGAACCCTTCTACTACGCCCGTACCGACTACATGTCGGTGCAAGACGCCGACGAATTCGCCCGGACCATGGCGACCTGGGATGCCACCAAGGGCGCGTCGAGCGTCGTGGAAGTCATGGAGCAAGAAGGCGGGCTGCTCGAAACCCTCCGGATCGATGATGCCCGGCATCTGGAGCCGCACCGCATCTACGCCGCACGTAAGTCGCCAGACAGCAAGCTGCGAGGACTATTTCCGCTGGGCCGCTACAAAGACGGATCGACGTTCATGATGAATGTGAACTCGACCTCAGCGATCCCCCGCGGAATGGGCAATCACGGCCTACTCCTGGGAGCAACCGGTTCGGGGAAGTCGTGGACACTGCTGGCCTTCATTCTCTCGCAAGCGATCACTCACTCCGCAGAGGTCCTGCAGCACATCATCCTTGACTGGAAAGGCCGCTCGTTCGGGCGGCGCGTGGCCGATCTTCCGGGCACTCTTATGGTGCTCTCCAACCTCGGCAAGGACGCCGAATATGTTGAGCGACTGGAAGACGTCTTGGGCGGCGAACTCGATCGACGTCAAGAGATTCTGGATTCGGTGGCTGAGAACCTGGATCGCCCGGAACTGGCAGAAGTCGAAGACTACGAGCGGGCACGAGTTGAAGAGGGCCACGAGGACTGGG
This sequence comes from Mycobacterium farcinogenes, assembly GCF_019739075.1. Classification (NCBI taxonomy): domain Bacteria; kingdom Bacillati; phylum Actinomycetota; class Actinomycetes; order Mycobacteriales; family Mycobacteriaceae; genus Mycobacterium; species Mycobacterium farcinogenes. The sequence goes on from NZ_CP081675.1 coordinate 48,712, forward strand.
AGCCGCTGCCCTGGATTCAGATCGTCGTCGACGAGTTCACCGAGCTGTTCGAGATGTACCCACAGATCGTGCCGGTTTTTGTCCGGATCGCCCGCCTGGGGCGCTCGCTGCGGGTCAACTTGCTGCTGGCGTCGCAGCGGCTGGAGGAATCCAAGCTGCGCGGGATGGAAGCACACTTTGGTTGGCGGATCGCGCTACGGGCGTTCAGCGATCAAGAGTCCCGGTCCTTTATCGGGGATCCGCGGGCCGCGAAGATCCCCGAAGACGGTGGTGGCGGTCGCGGTTTCATCAAGGTTGGCGAGGGGGAGCTGCAGGAGATCCAGATTTACGATGTCGGCTCTCCGTACCGGCTTCCACGCGCAGAAGTGCAAGCCGAGCAAGTACAGCAGACCGAGAATTACTTTGAACCGCAACTGTTTTCGCTCGATGCGGTGCCGCTTCCAGAACGCAAGCTCACTGGGAAAAAGCCCGGCGCGCAGACCGAACCTAAAACCGACGATGACGAAGATGACGTAGCGATCGGCGCCCTTGTAGACGTCGCGGTGGCCGCACTCAAACCGCACCGCCCGAAAAGACGTCACGAAATGTGGCTGGAAGACCTGCGCACACCTCGTCTGCTGGAGGATCTGCACCAGCAACACTACGGAGCCCCGTGGTATCAGGGCTATTTCGAACGTCGAGACCCGTCGATGTCGGTTCCGGTGGGCATCGTGGACAAACCGAGATTGCATGCACAAGATGTGCTGGCCTACGACTTGTCCGACCCCAACATCGGTATTGTCGGGGAGCCGCGGTCGGGCCGAACCACAACAGCGATGACATTCCTGACGAGTCTGGCGATGCGGTACACACCTGATCAGGTGCAGTTCATCGGAATACGGTTGGGCGGGCCCGGCCTGTCAACACTGGATAAGCTGCCCCATAGCGCCGGGATCTACGGCGCGGATGACCCCGAAGGCCTCACACGAGCGATCTCTGAGATCGTGAACTTGGTCGAGAGCCGAGAACGGTCCTTCCCCGAGTACGGACTCGAGGACGTCAAAGACTGGCGCCGCAGGCGATTCGGACTGGCCAGCGGGCATGTGCCGCCCGACGGATTCGGCGAGGTATGGCTAGCGATCGACAACCTGCAAGATTTCGCCCTGCGATTCGAACGGTCCTATGACGCCATCAAGTCGATCATGGGCAAGTGCGGCTCGTATGGAGTGCATGTGCTGTGGACATCCTCGGCGCTTATCGGCGGCGGTATGCAAAAAACCGTTACCGACAACACCCGGCTGATCCTGGAACTGCGGCTAGCCGATGACACCATGAGCGATGTCAGCCGCCAGGAAGCCAAGAAGGTACCTGACGACATCCCCGGACGCGGCCTGAGCAAAGAGGGCAAGCAGATCCTGCACATGATGTACGGGTTTCCCGGCCGGCGCCGCACCGCTGACGGCGACCTGGAGGTGTCGGCGCTGGTCGAGCAGATCGTGTCCGTGGCAGGTTCGGACAAACCTGTCAAGGTGCGGCGGCTGCCCGAAAAGGTCTCTCTCGATGAGGTCTGGCGGATCCCACGGACCGCCGATGACCACAAGGATTCGATTCGGTTGGGCATTGTCGACACCGACCTGGGACCAGCACGGGTGGACTTCAGGAAGGTAAATACCTTCCTGGGGGTGGGCGCCTCAGAGTCGGGTCGTTCCAACCTGATCCGTGTCATTGCACGCGGGATCATGCGGCAGTACACGGCCGAGGAGGCCGTGATCCACATGGTGGATCTCAAGCGGAATCAGCTGGGGGTGGTCACCGAGGAGTCGGGGTATCTCGGTCACTACTGCTTCCTGCAGGACCAGGTACGGGACCTGGCCTACGAGCTGGCTAGCGAGCTGCAGTCCCGTCAGCCAGAGGGTAGGTCCGACCAGCAGATGCTGATGGCCGGCGCGCAGTTCACCGGCAAGCGGATCTTTGTTTTGGTCGACGACATGACAGCGTTAGACAATATGGGTATGGGTCTAGACCCCCTGGCTCCGTTCGTGGAGTTGGGGGGATATGTCGGGTTGCATCTGATCATCGCGGGTGGAGCCCACGACTTCTACCGTTGGGCGCACAACGGAGGTGACGTGATGCGCAAGGTGTTGGGAATGCAGACACCGGGTGTGATCCTCAACGCCACCAGGAACGATGGAGCACTGGTGGGCGGGGTTGTAGGTGAGCCACAACGCCGCGGTCGCGGGTTGTATGTCCAGGCCGGCGGAAAGGTCACCACAACAATGGTGGCATGGGACGAACCGCCGACAGCCGCCGCACAGTAGCGGTGGCTGCCGGTGGTCGCTCGCTGTTACGCCGTGACGGCGTTGAGCAGCTGCCCGGCCTGCGCCCGGTACTTGTTGTAGGCGTCAGGGAATGCGGAACGTTGAACAGCCTGAGCGGCTTGACCGAGGTCCATCCGCTCCCAACCAGGGACCTTAAGCAGAGCCGTATAGAACTTGTTGGCCGAGATGGTCGGGTTCATCAAATCTGCAGTAGCGCCCCAGCTTTGGCGCTGTTGAAAGGGACCTACAGAATCGTGGTCGCGGCCCACGCCATCGTTGGGAATTGCCAACGATGCGGGAACGGAAGAGTTCGCAAGGGATTTCAGCTGCGACTCGGTGAGTGCGGTCATGAGTGCGATCTGGATTCCGGCTGGAGGGATCCCCAGACGCAGGCCTTCATTGACGATCGCCTTCGCGACCTTCATCTGCCGCTCGTTGAGATTCTGGAAGACCGAAGGACCACCAGCGTGCGTCAAGGGGGAACTGTTTGCACCTGAGTGTGATTGGTAGCCACCTGCGGTTTTGGTGATGCCGGTGAGGTTGGGGAAGGCGAAGCCTCCGCCGCCACCGCCCATGGATGCTGGAGCACCGCCACCCATGGCGCCGGCGCCGGCGGGGGCCATCGCTGCGCTGGCGGGGCCACCACGCAACAACTGCGCCAACATCACCGCACGCTGATCGGAGGCCTTGATGAGATTGCGGGCGGTTCCGGTGCGGTTGTCCAACTCCCGCAACATCTGCCGATCCCCGGCAGGACTGCCCGTGTACGGGGCGATCGCTGCGGTGTTGTCCGCTGCGGCTTGATTATTGGAATCCATGGCCGCACTACCCTCAGCGACCACCTGGCCCGAAGCGTCCAAATGCACCGCAGTGGAACGATCCTTGGCCGCCACCGCGGCCACCGCACGCGCATTGGCCGCCGCGTGATCACGCCACATCTGCGCAGTCACACCCGAATACCCCAACGCCGCGGGATCATCAGCAGCCATCTTCTTCGCCAACTGCTCAACAATCACACCCTGATCAGCCAACCCGCCAGCCCCCCGAGGCAACGGCTGACCATACAAATCCGTGCCATCACGCAACGCCTCAGCCGCCATATCCACATACACCTGCAACCCCGAGGACATACCCCCAAGTATCAGACCCACCCCCACAAAACTCACCAACGTGATCCGCCCCGGCATGTCGGGAGGTTCTCTTATCTGAGTGCCTCCTCGGCATGAGGGTGCCGTTGGCGATGGTAGTAGAGCGCTTCGGCCCGATCGGGGGTCAGGTCCTGGCAGTAGCCGTTGGGTCGCTGACGGTTGTAGAAGGCCACCCATTCGGCGGTCCCCAGCGCCAGTTCGGTGGCACCGGGATAGAGCGGCTGGCGGTCGATGAGTTCGGTCTTGTAGCTGCTGTTCACCGATTCGGCCAGAGCATTATCGAAACTATCCCCGACGGATCCGACTGAAGGCAGGATCCCCTCAGCGGCCAGACGTTCGGTGAACGCGACCGCGGTGTATTGCGAGCCCGCGTCGCTGTGGTGGATAAGTGAATCCAAAGATGCTGCACCCGAACGCTTTCTGGTGTCGATAGCGTGGTCGATCGCATCGGTCACCAGCTTCTGGGTCATCTCGGTAGCCACCTTCCAACCCACGATCTTGCGGGCATAGACATCGGTGACGAACGCCGTGTAGGCCCAGCCGGCACGAGTCCGGCAGTAGGTGAAATCGGCCACCCACAATCGGTCAGGCGCACCGGCGACGAAATTACGCCGGACCCGATCCGGGGCTCGCGTCGCTGCCGGATCGGCGACGGTGGTGCGCACCCGCCGGCGCTTGCACGCACCCCGCCAACCCATCTCCCGCATGACCCGTTCCACGACACAGCGCGATACGTCGATACCATTGGTGCGCAATACAATCCATGTTTTACGAGCGCCCAGGACTCGGTACAGACTCTGCGATTGGCGAAGCTGCCAGATCGCATCGATCACCTGCGCATCGGCCCAGTCGGCTTTCGAGGGGCCCTGACGGGCGCGGTGGGCGTAATACGTCGACGGGGCGATCGTGACGCCGTACTCGGAAAGCACAGCGCACATCGACTCGACACCCCACTTGAGACCATCAACGCCCACCCGCATGTGCTGGTGGGCGCTGATGAACTCCACGACTACTGAGAGGGCCGGTCGAGCTCGGCGGCGAAGAAAACCGAGGCCGCCTTCAAGATCGCGTTGGCCCGCTTGAGTTCGGCATTCTCCCGGCGCAGCTTGCGCAGGACCTCGGATTCCTCGCTGGTCTGCCCCGCCCGAGAGCCGGCGTCGATCTCAGCCTGGCGGACCCATTTGCGCACCGTTTCGGCAGTACCGACGCCCAGCAGGTCAGCAACCCGGCCCATCGCCTCCCACTCCGAAACTGTCTCGCTGCGCAGATCGGCCACCATCTGCACCGCCCGCACCTTCAGCTCGTCTGGATACCGCCTCGATGACTTCGATCCCACGTGCCCATCCTTCCCAACGGAAGAACTCTCCAGACACGCCGGGGCGGATCAACGCGCGGAGCCGGGCTGGGCTTTTGTTGAGATCGGCATACCACGGGCGTAGTTTGCTACCAAGAGGACCCCGCGCGTCCGGGGTTCGGCAAAGCCTTAGGGACGGGGAAAGGTAATCATGCTTCTGACAAACACACCGACCATTCTTTCCGGTGCGGCAGCGGAGTCCGCCGGCGCGGAAACGATGATCGCTCACTCAGCAGCGACCGCAGCAAACACCCTCGTGGTGCCGCCGATGGGAGCGGGCCCGGAGGCGTTTGCGTTGTCGACGGCGCTGGGAGCCAATGCCGGGGTAACGCACGGCATCCTTGGTGAGATCGCGGCGTCGCGTATCGCGCGAGCGGTATCTATGGCCACTGGTGGGCTGATCATCGAGGAGCAGGACCTGGTGAACGCTGTGAACGGGTCGCTTGGCTAATGCTGGGAGCTGACGCGGCGGCTCTACCCCCAGGGCAGAACCACATGCTGATGGTTGGCGCCCCAGGCACGGGACCGGCGGGGGTAGCGGCGTGGGGCGCGTTGATGCAGTCAATAGCCGATGGCTGCGCCGCCCAGGCGGCTGCCAAAGGGGCCACCACTGCGACCACGGCTACCGAGTGGATCGGGGTCAGTGGCACGGCCATGGCGACCTCAGCGGTCCCCGAGATCGCCGACCTCGCGGTGATGGCCGCGCATTGCCTCAAGAACTCGCTGCTTGCCGAGTCAATGGTGCAGGCCTATACCTCTGCGCTCAGCGGCATGGTTCCCGAACCGGTCTGCGAAGGAAACCGCATGACGTGGGCTGCGCTGGCCGGGTCGAACGTGTTCGGCCAGAACTTTCCGCCGATGAACTTTCTCGACGGCGAGTACTTCCTGGACTACTGGCCTCGAAACTCGGCTTTGCGCATGGGGTATGGCAGTGCCGTTGACGGCGCAGTGAGCGCACTGGCGGTCCCGCCGGTGGTCACCGCAGCGCCGGCGAACCCGGCGATACAGGCGGCTGGGGCCTCCGCGATGCAAGGCGAGCAGGCTGCCCAGACGGGCGTGAACGCGTCCATGCGTGCCTCGGCCGAAGCCGCGAGCCCGATGAACAGCGGCGTTATGGGCCAGATGATGCAGATCGTGACGATGGCTCCGTCGATGGCGGGCCAACTCGCCGGCATGCTGCCGCAGCTTCTACAGACGCTGGTCCAACCGTTGATGTCGATGCCACAGCAAGCCATGAGTTTGTTCGCTCCTGCCCTATCGAGCCTCGGGCAGGGAATGTCCAACCTCGGCGGGACCAGCTCGGCGCTGCCCGCCAGCACAGCATTGAGCGGTGTTGGCGCTGGGGGCGGCGGCAGTGGCCTGTCGGCGGCGCTCGGTGCCACAAGGCCGGTCAGCGGGATCGGGACGGTCAGCGGCGGACTCGGGGTTCCGGCCGGCTGGTCTCCTGCAGCGACCACAAAGAACGTGAGTCGCGGGGCTTCGGCGTCCACAGGCACCGGGTTGGGGGGCGCTGCACCGATGTACGGGCCGATGGGTGCAGCACGCCGAGGGGAGGGTTCGAGCGAGCCGCACAGCGCTACCGCCGGTCGGCTGGGTATCCGACTGGCCAAGCAACCACCGGTAGTTACCGCGGGCGGGGAAATTTGACCCCCTTCACGCGCGCAAAACCGGGTTTAGACTCCACAACAGGGTGACCATCAACGGTCACTGACAGCAACGAAAGGAACGGTCAGCATGACGTTGATTATGGATCCCGACCAGGTGACCGGCGTGACCAACGAGATCGACAATCATCGCCAAGAGATTTACAACCTGATGAACAAGTACAAGTCGAGCAACTTGGCATCGGACTCATTCTGGAAAGGAAAGTCGCAGGCACAGAACGTCCAAACCGCCACCGACGTCACCATGAAGCAAGCAAAGATCGACTCTGTGGCCCAGGGGATCGTCCACCAGCTGCGCAACACCGTGACCAGCTGGCAGAACGAAGACGCCCAGCACGCCGCCCAGCAGGCCGGGATTGCCGGCTAAGCGCTCAGACCGGCCCGCGACTTATCTCTCAGGAAAGGAATCAAACCCATGGCATTGATCTCTATGGATCACGAGGCAATGGATGGCCATGCTAGAGGCACCGACGCAATCGGCGCTGCTCTCGAAGAGCACATGAGCGCGATTAAGAAACTGGTCGGATCGCTCGACGGAACTTTCGAGTCACGTCACGCTGGCGTGAAATTCCGCGAGATCCAGGCACAGACAGACCAAATGCAGATCGCCATCCGCCAGACCGTCGGCGACCATGCACGGGTAACCCGGGGCGGCAACCAGGGCATGCAGGACGCCGACGCGGTGTCGGGCTCGGGCTTTGCCGGAGTGTGAACCGGTTACGACCTCGTTCGAAGTGCGGGGGACCAGTCGATAGGCTGGTCCCCCGCATAACGAGCGTGGCGGACACCCAGGTGTTATCGGCTCCTCGACAGCGGTACGCGCGGCAACCCGAGACGTCGGCACATGCGAGCGCTCACACGCGCCTCGGTGAACTCGCGCCGCACTTAAAACCCTTGGGCAAGACCGGAAATTGGCAGTCTGGGCGGAGGGAGAATCAACGGATGCACGTCGCGAGTTTCGAGGTCGGTCGTTGAACACCAACAATCGCACGGCTATCGGAGCATTCACACTTCCGCAACTGTGGGCTACGCAGGCGCTGACTGGCTGCGAGTCTCTGCCGCAGACTCTGCGGATACCGCCCTGGCTGCCTAAATCTGGTGTTCCTACGACTGCGGATCCTGTGTGGCACGAGCTGCTCGCGGGGGAGGTCATCGACGTATCTGGGCGCGTCAAAGACGAATACGCCGAACAAATGCGGGTGCTGTCCAACCCTGACATCGAGGTCTCGGTGTCCATCACTCGCTGGCACGATGATGACACTTTGCGAGAAATGGTGGCTTCCCTTGTCCGCCAAGGCTCCACGTGGGTGGGAGCGACGACACATGGGTGGGCAGCGAAACCTCACGATGTATCCGCTTTGGCCGGCAACAACGGCGCACCGCTTGAATCGGCCGAATCCAGTGCACCAGCAGAGCTACCCGCGGAAGTAGTGCTGTCGACGTTGGGCGACATGGGCCGTGACATGGCGTTGAGCACGCTGACCGAGGTGATCCTGGGTCTGGCCGGCCAGCTCGAATCGGCCGACATCGATCCTGTACACGGCCGCCGAGACGAATTGTTGGCCGCTGTAGGTAGCTGCCTGGGCGGCGCGGGACTGGCCGACCTTTTCGGTATGGGTATGTCTGCGCACCAGGCGGAAGTCGTTGCGGCAGCCGGTAATCCGATGGCGCCGATGCTTACAGTCGGCGTGGTTGAGTATCCCGAGCAAATGTGCGGGAACACTGTGCTGTGTCTTATTGATACCGAGTACGGCCGGGTAATGAGCACCACCGAGTTCCTGGGTGGCCATTGGTCCGATCAGATTGAAACCTGGCTGACCATCGCGCCCGCGGATCGCGCCCGGGTTACCGCCGAACTGGCCACGCTGCTTGAGCGTAGCGCCGCCGGGGCCCAGTGGGACCACCGCCGCGCAATGTGAGTCAAAACACGCTTGCCTACTGGCCAAAATGGTTTGTACACACCAGGTTAGGGCTTTGTAGACAAGGGTCAGAATGGGTGTTTGTATGGAAAGCATGACCAGCCCGAATAGCGAGCCACCACGTCATTCCCGCGAATTTGACCTGGGGTACGGGGCCGACGAGCAAAATCCATCAGGCCCGATTCCGGCCGCCGAGCCCGATTACTCACTGCCGGGCGCCCCGGGCGAAACGCACGTGCCCCCGCCTGCAGTCGACAAGGCCGAACAATCCAGTAACGCCGTGGACCTACAGCCCCTCGAGCGCGACACGCCCGGCACATCCGATGCTGAAGCTAACGCCGTCACCGATGAGGACGGGGGAGGTGAACCACTTGCCCCCGCCACAGCAGAAGACAGGCCACAGGAACCGGTATGGCCCTCAGCGCGGCTCGGGGAGGATTCCAGACCGCAGGGCGGCACCGAACCGGTATCGCCGCCGACGGCGGCTGGTCATCAATCATGGGAGCTGACCACGCCGCACATCCAGATAGCGGCACCGTCGATTCCCCCTGCACCCCAAAGGGAGTCAGCGCGGCGGGCAGCAGACGCGCACCCTCATTACCCGGCCCGGCCGGGAACGCCACCCAACCCGGGCATGTACCCGCAGCCGCGGCCGCATCTCCCGCCCGGACCGCCACAGGGCCCGCCAGCACCCGTGCCAGGCCCGCCGCCAGGCGGGTTTCCGCCGCGGGGCGGACCGCCGCCACCAAATGCACCGGGGTTCGAGCGCAATGCGGTGGCGCCGCCTACCGGTTGGGGAACGGGGCAGCCCCCTCCACCACCTGGCCCACCGCCGGCGCAGTTTTCCCGAGATCCATACCCGCCGAGCATTCCTGCGGGGGCACCGAGCATGGGGCCGCTTAACCACCAGCCCGGACCGCCCCCGCCGCAGCCGCAGCATGGCTCCGCGATAGGTGCGAGCCCGGCCTCGCGTCACGCAGCCGTGGTCGAGAGTATGACCCAACTCGACAGCGCGCCCGGACGCACCCGCATGTCGGAAGCCCAGTGGAGCGATGAACTTGTCCGCGCAAAGCGTCCGAGACCGGAAACGGGATGGCGCGCAGCACTTTACAAGAGTTCGTTCCACTTGATCAATCCAGGCAGATCCAAAAAGGAAAAGGAGATGGCCGAGTGGATCGCGGCCATTCAAAGCCCCTTGCGCGGCCGGTTTAGGATCGGCGTCATCACCGGCGGACGCGGAGGCATTGGGAAAACAACTCTGGCCACGGGCACAGCCAACGCATTCGCTGCCCACCGAAAAGAAGACCGCACGATCGTCGTCGACGCAGACCCCGGTTATGGAACGGCGGCCGATCGAATCGACCCGACGGCAAGTGGCAGCCTGCTGACGGTCGTTCACTCGGGTAGCCGAAACATGTTGGGAAGCGACGACCAGATCCGCGCACACGTCGGCGCCAACAGCTTGGGCGTGATGGTGCTGGCTGGGGATACGAGGTTAACCCAACGGCCGCAGCTGAGTCCCGATACCTATCGGCAAGCGATGCCGTACATCGAGATGTTCCACCGGGTGATCTTTGTCGATTGCGGGCCGATCATCGACCATCCGGTGATGCCCGAAGTCCTGGCCAGCGTCGATGCGCTGATCGTGGTCAGCTCCACCAAAGCTGACGGGGCCAAAAGCGCCGGTATGACACTGGATTGGTTGAGCGAGAATGGTTATCACGACCTGCTGAGGCGGACGATTGTCGTGATCAACGATCTGAAAGGCAATTCCGCCAAGAAACTTCAAATGAAGCTTCGGGAGCGCTTCGGCCACGAAGTCGATGACGTGTTCATACTGCCTTTTGACAAGCATCTGGATGCGGCCACCGTGATCGACTTCAACAACGGCCTCAAACCCAAAACCCGCCGTAAGTTCGTGGAGATCGCGGCGTCTATCGCCAATAACTTCGCCAGCACCACTGACTTGAGCCATGACTGAGACCGCCAAAGCGCCCGAAGCGTCGGCGCCCCCGGATTCGTCAGCTCAAACCGACACCGACACCAGCGCGGCGGTGGTGGAGATGCCACCGTGGTGGCGCGGCGCGATCTTTGTCGGTGAAAGGCAGACTGACGTCGTGTTTCCTGCGGCCGTGCCGATCCGCGCGGCAATGCAGGCACTGATCAAGCTGCTGAACAAGGACGGGGCAACGCGGCAGGGGTACATCCCGATGCCCGAGACCACCGCCTACGAGCTCCAGCAGGTCAACGGGATCACGCTCGATGCGTCCAGGTCCTTGCTCGAGCTGGGTGTGGCAGACGGTGTCCCGCTGGTTCTCAAACCAGGGGTGGCCAAGGAGACCTTCAAACCGGTCACCGAGGACCGCTCAGCGAGCCTGGCCAAACAGGTCAAGGATGAGACCTCCGAGATCGAGCCAGAACAAGCACTCGTCTACGGCGGCGTCGGTATCGGGATACTCGTGGCAGCCGCAAGCGCCTTGCTGATGCGAACCCATCTCCTAGAACCAACCTGGTGGCCTGCCTGGGTGATCTGCATCGTCCTGGCCGCGGCGATGCTCACCGCAGGTTGGGGCATCGGACGTCACGGCCGCCATGGCGATCTATCTGACACGCTGATACTGGGAGCGTTGATCCCGGCGGCGACCGCAGCGGCCGCGGGTGTGCCTGGGCCCCTGGGTGCGGCGCATGCGTGGCTGGCATGGCTGCTGGTGACAGCAATCCTGGTGGTGCTACGGGTGGCCACCGATCGGTGGTGGTGGCTGTCGACGTTCGCGCTTGCCCTCGGGGTTTCGCTGGGCGTGGGTGTTGGCGTGCGCTGGCTGTTCGGAGTGTCAGGCCCGATCATCGCCGCATGCCTGATGTGGGTCGTGTTGCCTTTAGTGCTGGCCGCACCTGGTTTGGCTAATCGCCTTGTGGGGCTGCGCCCTCCGAATTTGGAATTGCCTACGGGTGCGGGGGTGTGGGAACGCAACCCTGACGAGCCTGATGAAACGGTGTCACCTGTCGTGCCGGCGACACCAAACGATCAACCGTATCCAGATGTGGTCTCGCCCGAGGATCTACGTCGCCGCAATCGGCATTCGATTACGGCGCATCGGGCTATCATCGCAGCCTTGATGGTGCAGCTGGTGGCCAGCACGTGGGGTGCCATTCATGCAGGGTCACCGCGGCTGTGGATGATCGAAGTCGTGGCAGGCCTTGGCCTGGTGTCACTGCTCGGGCGGGCATGGATCACTCGCGACTCGAAAGTGGTAGCGGCATTGATCGGCGGCATATTGCTCGCCGGAGTAGTCGTCGTAGCCAAACTCGCGGTCTCGGATGCACAGACCGTGCCCGCGACAGTGACCGCTCTAGGATGGCTAGCCGCTGCCCTGGTGGGAATTGGCGTTCTGACCGCATTGGTCGGCCTGCCCGGAGATCTGTCCCCTCCGACGCGGCGGGCACTGCAATACGTGTATCTGCTAGCGATGTCACTGGGATTCCCGTTCTTGCTGTGGGGTATTGGGCTGCTGACCGCGGTGAGGTCGCGATGATGAAGCGGATCGGCGCGGCAGCCGGGGTTGCCGGACTTTTGACCATGACGCTGTGTGCCTCACCTGTATGGGCGGTAGAGCCACCCAAGGTTGATCCTGCGGCTCTGCCGCCTGACGGGCCGCCTGAGCCCCGTGAGGAGATGGAGCTCAAAACGGCGTGCCGCCAGGCTGTGACGATCGCACAACCTGATGTCACGCAGCCAGCACCGGCGACCGCGATGTTGAACCTTCCTGAGGCGTGGAAGTTTTCGACAGGTGCGGGAGTCACCGTTGCAGTGATCGACACCGGTGTGACGCCGAGCCCACGTTTCAAAGATCTGGTGGGCGGAGGCGACTACGTGATGGGCAAGTACGGTGACGGCCTTGAGGACTGTCAGGTCCACGGGACGATCGTGGCCTCACTGATCGCCGCGCAGCCGCAAGGGACGCCGGTACCGCCGCGTCGCCCGGAGAATGTGCCGGCCCAGCCTCCCATCGACGGGGTGAGCGCGATTCCCTCGCCGCCACCGACCACTGCGGCACCACCAAGCCCGACAACGGTGACGGTCACAGTGCCGCCACCCGCACCGCCTGCGCCGCCACCGCCGCCGGAGGGCGATGACGCGGTGGCACCCGCAGCTGGCGACGGCGACACGGTCACGGGCACCGATCCGGCATCAGGAGATGACACCCGGGTCGTTGCGCCCCCGCCGCCAGGGGCGCCCGACGGCTTGGTTGGTGTGGCACCGGATGCACGGCTGGTGTCGGTGCGGCAGTCCTCGCAGACGCACGGCCCCAAGTCATACAACGCAAATGACAAGGACCACAAGGCCGGTGACGCCGGCACCCTTGCCTTGGCGGTGCGCCATGTGGCAGATCTTCCCGGGATGGAACACGGGGTGATCAATATTTCGGTGGTCAACTGCATCAACGCCGCCACCCCCATCGATCAGGCAGCCTTGGGCGCTGCGCTGCGCTATGCGGCGGTCGAAAAAGACATCGTGGTGGTGGCGGCAGCGGGAAATACCAGCGGTGACTGCCCTGCTAACCCGCTGTATGACCCGTTACATCCGGATGACCCACGCAACTGGGCCGGCGCTCAGACGGTTGTGGCACCGGCGTGGTGGCAGCCCTATGTGCTCGCCGTTGGCGCAGTGGAGCCCAACGGTGAGCCCGCAACGTTCTCCGTGCCAGGACCGTGGGTGCAGATCGCCGCACCCGGTAACCAGATCATGGGAATTGGTCCCGAGGGCACTGTGGTGAACGCCAACCCGAATGTGGAGCCAAGTAAACCGCCGGTGCGGATCTATGGTTCAAGCTTCGCGGCGCCGATCGTCTCGGGCACCGCGGCACTGGTGCGGGCGGCCATGCCGAATCTGTCGGCACCACAGGTTATTCACCGGCTGGTGGCCAGTGCCCACCCCCCAGCCGGAGGTGTCGACAACAGGGTCGGCTACGGCATCGTGGATCCCGTCGCGGCCCTGACCAAGTCGATTCCCGATGGCCCGGTGCAGTTCGACGAGCATCTGGCCGACAAGCTGATTGCGCCACCGCCGCCGGCTGGTCGCGATATGCGCCCGGGCAAGGTGGCCGCGCTGGCCGCTATCGCGGTGATCGCCGCGGCGAGCGTGCTGATCCTCGTAGCACGGAGGCGCGGATGAGTTCACTGGTCGGATTTGACATTCGGGCCCTGCTGCCCAGCGAGGTTGTCGCGGCGGTAGCCGGGTTGACCCTCGTGTGGTCAGGCGTGGCGTGGCAAGCTGCGGTGGCGGTGGCCGCGGTACTGGTTTTGTCGGGCACCGTGGCTGTCAAGCGGCATTCGCCGGCGAGATGGTTGGCGTTGGGCGGGCGATGGCCGTGGTCGCGCCGGAACGTGATGGGCGCGGCGCTGCCAGTGCCGGTGGACACTGGCTTCGATGGGGCGGTGGTCGGGGTGCGTCTGCACGCCGGAACGTTGACGTCGATGATCGCGGTCGCCGGAAGCTCGTACGCCCCAACGTTCTTGGAACGCACCCGCACGGCATCGACGACCAACACGGTCCCGATGAGCGTGCTGGTTCCGTTGGTCGATCAGTTCGGGTTGGCGGTCAGTATCGAGGTTGTCTCCGCAGGCCAACGTCGCGCGATGATGGGCATCTATGCTGCCTTGTACGAAAAGATCATTGGCACTCGCCCTGTCGCTGCGCAGCGACGCACGTGGCTGATCCTGCGCGTGGACGTCATCAAGAGCATCCAGGGGCTCACCACCCGCAAGAGCCTTTTTGCGGCCATGGCTGCGGCGACCGAGCGGTGCGCACGGCAACTCGATGAAGCAGGATGCCGGGCACGTCCCTGCACCGCCGATGACATCATTGAAGCCGAGAAGCTCCTTCTCGGCCCTGGCAGCACACAAGTTGAGGATCGCTGGTCTCACATTCAGTCAGCGGCAGGAAGTGTCGCTACCTATGTGGTGCGGGCGAAGGATCTTCGAGAGCGTCCGATTGATCGTCTGTGGATCATGCGAGCGAACGCCGTAGCCCACAGCGTGCACCTCAAGCCCACCGAAACTGGGCCCCAAATGGCGGTGTCTGTACGGATAGAGACCGTGCAGCACAAGGACTTTGATGTGCCCGCAGTGTTCAGTCGGATACCGGGCGAGCAGGCCAGGGCATTGCGGGCGGCGCGGGCGAGCGCTGAGCATGTCCCGCACCTGGAGTATGTGCCCGCGGCTGATCTGAACTTGCATGCAGGCCCATCGGGAGTGTTGCTTGGGCGCACAGTCGAGGACAAGACACCGTTTCTGCTCCCGCTGACAGACCCGTTGCGATCCACGTCCGTGTCGGTTGCCGCCAACCCGACCCTGGTCCGGCAAATGGTGCTACGCGCGGAGGGAACCGGGGAGCGAATCGCGGTTTATACGGCAAAACCCATGGCATGGGCCAATGTTGGGCGTTCGTCGCGAATCTGGATCGCACCTTCAGCGCACACCAAACCGCCGGGGCCGGTAACCATGATCGTCGCCGACGGCGTGGAGGCACCTGCGGTTGCGGCGTCCACCGTGATTACCGTAGAACCTGTGCCAGCGGAACCAGAAGCTCAAGCGCGACGCACGGCCGCTGGGACAGCCGATCAGCGTGTTGACGTGTCGATCACCGAACATGACAACAACCAGTTGTGCGTGGGGACTCAGTCTGAGAGCTGGATGATCGAACCGGTCTATTACGCTGACGAAGCGAACTTCCTGAACGAGCCGAGCTACGTATGAAGTCTCCGCTCCCTGAAGGGAGCGGTTTCCCTACTCGCTGCCGTTGTTAGGCGGCGGTTTTCGGGTTTGACGTTTCACAGCCTGCCTGATGGCGTTGGGCTCCACGTCCTGCAAGGCCACTTCCTGGCCCCGTTGTTTGATCACGATCGCAGCGTTGGTGTCCGCGTTGCCCGTCCACCCGCACACGGGGTCAGCGCATCGGAACAACGCTTGGCTTTCGCGTTGTCCCTGTGCGTTTGATCCGCATCGGTGACACGTTTGCGACGTGCCGTGTGGCCGGACCCGGATCACCCGCGCCCCTGCTTGATCGGCCTTATAGGTCAGCAGTGTCAGGATCTGAGTCCATCCCTGATCCAGGATGGCCCGGTTCAACCCCGACTTCTGCGCCACGTTCACCCCGGGCGCCTCGACGGTGCCCTTGGCGGTGCGGGTCATGTTCTTCACCCGCAAATCTTCAACGACCAGCACCGCGGTGCCGGCGGCGACCAAGCCCGCAGTGGCTTGGTGGGCGAAGTCGTAGCGGCGCCGGGCTTGGCGGGCCTTCAACCCGCCGATCTGGGCGTAGGTGCGCAGCAACCGCTGGCTGCCCGCTGTCGCGCCGCTCTGCATTCCAGCCGATACAACCGAGTGCGCTCCCCGTCAGTGAGGGTGGCGCCTTGGTCGATGAACGACCCGTCCGATAACGCCAAGGTGTGGGCCACGCCCCGGTCGATCCCGACACAGCCCCGCTCAGCCCGCCGAGCACGGGGTGTGACCATCTGGTTTTCCCCACGGATCACCAACATCCAACCGGTCGCCTCACGCACCGCCCGCGCCCCGGTGACCCGCTCAGGCATGTCGCGATGCCACCGCATCTTGACCGCCCCGACTTTCGGGACCGCCACACTCACCCACTTACGGTTGAGCCGGGTGACATCGAGGTCACGCGCCTGGGGCACATCCACCGCGCGGCGCGCCCGCCGCGTTTTCCAGGTCGGCCGCCCGTGGGTGCCGTTCCAATAATTCGACCAGGCCTGCCGATAGGCCTTGAGCACCTGCTGGGCGGCCTGGGCCGGCAGGACCGCCAACCAGTCGATGTCCTTGCGGGCCTGGCGGATCGCGGCATCCGAATCCGACCACGACGGCCAGCGTCGCGACGACTCGAAAAACGTGTGGTGGGCATGGATCAAATTCCACAACGCCCGCGCCGCGGCCGCCTGCCGATCGAGCACCCGCGCCTGAGCGGACGAGGGAGCCAGCGGGTACTTCACACACCGCTTAACCACCATCAACTCGCCCACACCGGCAGTATCGCCCACACCACCGACAGTATCGTTGGTTTATGTCACCACGTTGGGAACCAAACCAGAATGTACGCACCGGAAGACACGTCGTCTCTAGCCTGCATGTACATTTGGTTTTCATCACCAAATACCGGCGCGGCGTGTTCACCGACCCGATGCTCACCAGGTGCGAACAGATCATGCGCGAAATCTGCACTGATTTCGAAGCCGAACTACGCGAGTTCAACGGTGAACACGACCACGTCCACCTGCTGGTGCACTACCCACCCAAAGTGGCATTGTCGAAGCTGGTCAACAGCCTCAAAGGCGTCTCCGCCCGCCGGCTACGCCAGGAATATGCCTCCCACGTCCGCAAATACCTATGGGCAGGCCACTTCTGGTCCGGCTCCTACTTCGCCGGCTCCTGCGGCGGGGCACCACTCACCGTGGTCAAGCAATACATCGAGAACCAACAACGACCCGTCTAACAGTTCACCCCATACAGGCCTCGCTCCGCGAGACCAAACGTCAGGATGCGATACACCCCCCGCCCTAAAGGACGGAGCACTGCGCAAGGTGTCGGTAGAACGCTTTAGTGTTGTACGACGCGGATTCGCCCGCCGACCACTTTGCCGGTCCTGAAAGCGCGTTTCAGCACTGTCTCGGCATCTTCGGCTCCGGCCGCCGATATACCCAGATCCCCGGTGATGACCGTGAGCCAACCAGTCGACTGTGCGGTGGCGATCCACATCCCGCCCGGATCATCATTGCTGAAGTGCTCCAGGAATGGCCCGGGCCGGCCCGGTAGCTGGTCGATATGGCCGGAGCCGTCCGGATTCAAGTGAACCGTGTAGCCGGCGACCTCGGGGAACGGTTGATCGAGAGCTGTCGCCAGATCGAACCCGTCACGCAGCCACAACCCGGTGTCAAGACCGGTCTGCTCACCGGTGTCGGTAACAGCGAACACGTGGCGGGGTAGGTCGACAAGCATCATCGCCTCCACGCGGTGACCGTCGCGGCCTGGTCCGAAGACCACTTTGAGGGTGGTCACGTCGTCGGCGTCAAGCTGGCTCGGATCAACAGCGGCTCTGTCGGCCACATGCGACAGCACGCACGTGTGGTGGGCGAACTGCACCACAGGCGGAAAATTGGGCGGCATCGCCACGACAACACTGGTCAGCTCCACACGAGCATCCGCCTGCTGGCCGCAGCCGACACAGTTGTACACACCCACAGTGGCACGAGCTTCGGCCATCACCTGCTCAGGCATCACCTTGCGAACCTCGGGGGCAAAAACCAGACGGGCACGGGCAGCCATATCCAAACCGTACCGTTTCTGTTCAGCGAGCGGGCAGTGTGCGGCTTCGCCTGCGAGGTCGCACAGTTCAACTTCGGCGTACGCGGCAATAGGGTCGAATCATGTTTGATCCGTACGCCCAACCGTATAAGCGCCCGCCACGTACCGGGCCGTACTGCGGCTTCGTGGAGCGCGAGGACCCGCAGACGCGTCGCAAGTTTTATGTTCCGGCTGAAACTGACAGCCATATATGGGTACTCGGCAGGACGGGGGCCGGCAAGACCACTTTGGTGTTGGCGCCGATGGCGATCGCACATCAGGGTCCTGCGTTCATCGTTTCCTCGAAAGACGATCTGCTTCAGTGGATACTGCCGTACCGGCCGGGCCCATCCAAGCTCATTGATCTGCGGACTGTCCGCAATCCGATGTATCCGAAGGATGTCGAGCCGGTGCGGTTCGATCCGACTACGTCCATACAAAGTGTTGATGATGCGTATACGACGGCCTCGACGCTGCTGCAGATGGCTTCTACTGCCTATGGCGCGGGCGCACAGCAGGTTACTGACGGAGGCACGTGGGAGTCGCTAGGTGAAGGCCCGCTGGCAGCGTTTTTGTATGCGGCCTCGCCGGCACAAACGAATCTGGGGATGCGATGGGTTCTGCAGGCAATTCAGAAACCCATCTTGTTCGAGGATGACCCCCAAGATACGCCGTCATGGGCAATGGCGGCCGAGCTCGTCAATGTTCCCGAGTTGAAGGCTGAGGTCGATCACGCCGCTGATATGGATCCCAGACAACGCGATTCCATCTTGTTCTCGTTGTCGAAAGCCACTCGTGCATGGTTGCGGATGGCGTTGCGTGAGCAGCCGGAGGGTGCGTTCACTCCGGAGTTTCTCGATGACCCGACCGCCACGGTGTACGTGATGGCGCCGGGCAACGGTACAACCGCCCCCGCAGCGGTGACGTTGATTGAGCAGCTTGTGGAGCGGTGGCGGGAGAAGACCTCCCAGTGGGAGGATCTGAGCCGCCTGCTGGGTGTGATCGATGAGGCACCGAATACCGCCCCGATGCCCCGGCAGGCCAATTACGTCGGTGAGGCAAGGGGTTTGGGCGCCAACTTGGTGATTGCGCAGCAGGCAAGCAATCAGACCGATATCACCCACGGCCCCATTTACACGGAAGTGCTGCGCAAGATTTTTCCGGCGGTGTGTGTGATGCACGGAGCAGCCGAGCAGGAGCTGCTGCGGGCGGCCGCCGAAGAGCGTGGGGTGCAGCATCGTCGCGGTGAAGCTCAGAGTGTCGAGGGCGGCCGCAACCAGTCGGGGCGCCTGGAGCAGGAAGTCGAATGGCAGGAGTTGATGTCACGCAACCCTGACAAGGCACGGCTGCTGCTGCGAGGCACGGTGGGCCAAGAGGTCTATCTGCCGCACGTGACAGAGTTCGTGGCGAAATTCTGGCCCAAGATGGCCCAGAATCGAAATGTACCGGTCAGACCGGCGGCAGTAGGCTGACCCCATGTTGCGGGTCGACACCGATGCTCTGGTGGCCGTCGCGCGGTCACTGGAAAAGACGGCAGTAGGGCTGCTCGCCGACGGTGGGGCAGTACATCCGCCGCTGGCTGCCGATGCGGCCTCGGTGACCGCAGCGACGCGCTTCACTCATCGTGCCATGGCGTTGTCGAGTGATATCCGCAATGGTGCGCGGGGGCTGCTGTCGTCCGCGGCGACATTGCGGGCCATCGCGGGCAACTACGAGGAGACCGACGAGGAGATCGCGCGCGCACACGCAGTGCTGCAGATGCCGCGTACCGGGGCAGGGCAGGTTCCGCACGTGGAACCAATACCGGCGCGCGAAAACCGGGCGCAGGTACCGATGCCTGCCCCGGTTCCGCGGCCCGGTGAGGTGGTGGCGGCGACGTTCCATACCGGAGATGCCTCGCGTGGTGCGGGGTTCATCTCGCAGATGCAGGCCACCGCCGATCACGCGGAATTGGCCTCGGCCGAAACGCGTTCAGCCGTGCGGGTGTTGGACTCAGCATGGAAATCTCCTGTCTCGGCCGCACCGGCGATCGAGCATCTGTCGAATCAGTCCCGGTTTTTGGGGTTGGTGGCTTCAGATCACCGTGAGACGGCTGCCTCGGCATCCCAGCACGCCCAGAACTTCGATGCGCACAAGAGTCGCGCTGATTCCCCGCAGGATTTCGAACGGCTGCGGGCACAGATAGCGCAGGTAGAGGCCGCGAACAACACCCCTCCCAATGTCGGACGTTACAGCGGACTACTGAAATCGCTCAACGATCAGCTCACTGAGATGGAGCAACGCAACCAAAAGAACGGGGCCGAGTATCACGAGGGCGCCGACGACGGGTCGCAGGCTGATCCGCCCTCGGATGAGGCTATGGACATGGGGCAGGCGGCAGGTTTAGCGGCCGCACTCCCGGGGATGATGGCCTCGCTCGCTGCCGGCATTGTCGGGGCGGTCGGCGGCCTGGCCGCCAAGGTGCCTGAAGCGGCGGGACAAGCCGCCACACAGGCAGTTTCGGGTATTGGGTCGGCGATGGGTGCCGCCCAAAAGGGTTCGGGGCGTTTGAAGATGCCGTCCTGGGATGAGCCCGGGGTCGGCGGTCTGGGTGGTGGTGAGGGTTCTGGTGGCGGTACCGCGCCTGCCGGCGGGCTGTCCCCGGCGCCGGGCGTGCAGACCCCGCCGGCGGGCGGCCTGGACACGTCCCGCGCCGCGGTTGCCCCGCATCCGTTGCCCGCGGCGGCGCCGGCACCTGCCGGCAGCGGGGGGATGGGGATGGCACCCATGGGGGGCATGGGCCCGATGGGTGCAGGTGGCGGCGCGGGGGAGAAGGACAAGGGCGGCAAAGAGCACAAAATTTTGGTGCGGGCGCCGCGCAACTCCGAGCCGGTCAAGGGAGTGCTGCAGCCAACAGGGCAGGACCGCCAGCAATCTGAGGCCAATGAACCTGCAGGGGAGAATGGTCAGCCAGAAGGCACGCGGCGGATCGTGCTCGGCAGCCGTAAGGCAAAACCCGCTGACCAGTGACAACGGTCAATCTCGGGGGGATTGTACACAGGGGCAAAGCCCTTTGTAGACAACCAGCGGGGGCCGTGTTTGGATCATTTTGTGGAGATTCCGGATCTACCTTCCTCCGAGGCGCTACGTCGACTGCCACCGGAACAGCGAGTGATGGCGACCCAGGCAAAGCTGCAGCGGGTGCAGGAAGTGTTCAAGAGCAAGCGTCAGGAACTCGACTCGTTAACCTCTGATGCCGGCACCAGTGACGGTCTGGTGCACCTGGAAATCCACGGTGACGGTCAGTGGAAGCGGTTCACCTTGCATCCGGCGGTGGCCGCCCGTCTGACCAACATCGAGCTTGAAGAGATCATGAACGAAATCTTCACCGTGGTCAACGAGGACGCACGCAGTCAGTGGGCACAATGCCTGTCTTTCGACAGGCCGGCCTAGCGTAAAAATGGGGGGACTTATGACTGACACAGACCGAAGTGGTCCGGCTGAACGCTGTGTTGAGTACCTCTGTGTCAACAATGCTGGCGACGCGCTGATCCTTGTCACCACCGATGGCAACTACAGGAACTTCCGGCTGTACGTGGGAAGCCTAGGGGCTGAGATGCGTGAGGTCACAGTGTTCGATGCGGAGCGGATGCGTGACGGGGGAACGACCTGGATCTTCACTGCCGAAGGTACTTTCTTCGCGCCGTCCCCGCTCCGCCCGCCGGAGTGGGGACTAGGCTCAGACGGCTCTTGTGTTTGGCCAACGGCAGACTTAGTGGGGGACACATGGGGATTGCCAACCGCCGATACGTTCCGGCCGCCCTTGCCGTTACCCAGCCCCGAGTCCTTCAAACTGGTTGACCGCGCGGTGTATGTCGATGTGGGATCCGCCACCGACGATCGAATCCTCATTGAACGCGCACAGACGGCTCTCGCGGCCGGTCACAGTAGGAGAGACAACGCATGACGCACGCCGCCCCCACCGGTATCGAAGCGGCCCTCAGGCTCGTTCCGCCCCTGTGGGGTGTGCACGGTTGGTCGCTCGCTCGCAGCGAGCAGAACGGCGATGTGACATGGGCGTTGGCCGTGATCGCGCAGGGCACTGTGTCCTCACCGGAGCATCTGCTTCTGTTTTACCGCGGCGCCTACATTGGGACCGCCACCGCGGATCCGCGCCCGTACACGCGTGTTCTCGACGTCACCGGTGATGTGGTGACGGTGGAGTATCGATGGCCTCTGGGCGAGGAGCCGTTGGCGGCACCGGCTGGTGTGGGCACCGTCCGTTACGAGGTCAGCGCCCAGGGGGTACGGCCGTTGGACGCACCGCCGTGGCCGCAGCCATGAGCCGCAAGTACGGCGCGTTCACCGCTGAGTGCGGCGACGACGTTGGGCGGCCTCGCGGTATTCGCGGAGATCTACGCGAAACTCGTGGGCGAGGAAGACCAGCAACCGGACTAGTACGGCAACCGCGGCGATCATTGCCAGCAGCCACATCGTGGCGATGAGGACGTCGGTGTCAGACAGCTCGGCGAGGCGGCTCATAAGGGCTAGGGTACTTGGCTTCAACGTTGTCCGGCCGATGCGCCATCAAGTCAGATTCGCGGTGTGTGATCCCGCGCTTCCATGATTTGGAACGTTTCGATCTCGGCTTCGGGCCGCTTCAACGGTAGCCAGTCTTGGCTTTCGGGTATGGCTAGCCAGCCTTCGAGGATGCCGTAGCCGGCGGCGATGAGTAGGGCTGCGGGGATTTGCCAGATCAGCCACGGCACCACCAGGACGCCGAGCACGCTCATGGGCGGGTCGTAGAACATCGGCAGCGCGATGCCGGTGAGTGCTGCGAGTCCGAACAGCATGGCTAGCGGGTAGGCGTAGAGGCGCTGTGGGATAAGGGACACAAGGTAATTGGATAGAACCCGGGCGATGGCCCAGCCGACCGGCGCTACGGCTGCGAGCACTAGCACTGCTGCACCTTCGGCGTAGTCGGCGGGGGTGTTCCATTGGCGCTGCCAGATGGTGGGGGTGATTTCGTCTTCGTGCTGATCGGGGGACGGTGTGAACTCGTTGCGGCGGCGGCGCCGCAGCGACCGGCCGAGTAGTTCGGCGCGGCGGTGCTGCATGAGGAAGGGCCCTTGGTTGTGCATGATCCATTCACGCCGTAGGTCATCGACGTGTTGGGTACAGGTGCGCATCAGGGAATCCAATCGTGAGAATGCTGCAGTGTGTGGTGCAGCTGGGTCATGAGGCGCTGGGAGTTTGTCAAGTAGTCGTGTGCGGCTTGGAGGCTCTCGCGCATCTGGTTGGTGGTGTGTGCGGCTGGGTATTGGTCCACGGCGGCATAGGTTTTGGTGATCGCCTCGCTGATGTGGTCGGCGTCTTGGCGGATTTGGTTGTTGAGTTGGGTTGCCTGGCATAGCAAGGTGTGCAGGGGCCCTGGGAAGTCCAGCGGTACGGGCACGGTGCCGTCGCGGGCTGCACGCATTGTCGAGCCGGGTGGCCATTGGAGTGCGTTGTCGATGCGTAGGGCCATGCGCTGTGTGAGCGTTCGTTGGCCTGCGAAGACTTTCGCCATGTGTGAGCGTGATGGCCCGCCTAGGGCGGCTAGATCACCGCGCCGGCAACCCATCGCCATCAGTCGACGGCCGATGTACTGATCCAGACGGGCGTCGACAGTGAGCACAATTCGAGCCTATCGCCGCTTTGGCGCAGTTCAACTTCACCTGAACCGGGCTTACGATCCGAACTATGTGGAAGGTTCTGTTGTCGATCTTCATCTTTGGGGCCATCGCAGGGCCGTTGATCGCGTTGGTTTTGGGTGCGGTGACGGTGCTGATTGTCATGGTCGTGTCTGTGGTGGGGGCGGTGTGTGCGCTGATGTGGGCCGGCACCAAGGGGGTATGGCGCTGGGCTGGGGCTCAGCCCATATCCGCGACAGACTCAGCGCGACGTGATGTACCGGCCGAAGACGTGCCGCTGGTGGGTCCGCGTTACCGCGGCGCGGAGCTCGCCGACATGCCAGGCCCTGATGCATCGGGGAAGGACGCGGATGAGTCGATTTTCGAGCAGTACCGGCGCCGGCATCCGGGCGGCGGTGTGGGTCGCGCCCTGGTGCTCGATACCCGCGCCTACCCGAAGACGCCATGAGCGAGACCGATGCACAGTTCTTGCGGCGCATCTACCCGGAGGCCGCCGCCGGGGATAGCCGCGACGACGACATTGTGATCCTTGACGAGGACCAGCTCGAGGCGAGTGCTGACGAGAACGTGCCGACAGCAGATGACGACGATGACCAGGATTTCGGGGACCGGTTTTCCACTGTAGCCATCGAGCAATCCGAGATCGAGAAACCTGCGGGCAGGCAGCAGGATTCAGATGAGGACAGCACGGTCAATGGGCGTACCAAGACCACCTTGGCGGTGTTGGGCGGTGTCGGTGTGTTTGTGGCCGTGGTGATCATCGTGATGGTCAATGTGTTGAGCAAAGATACTGCGGCTGTGGCCGCACCCGAACCTCAGCGCAGGGTCAACGTCGCCGGTTCTGTGACGACACCGCCGGTTTCGGCGACTGAGTCCGCCAGCACGGACCGGTCCATGCCTTTCGAGGCTTCCGCCGACTGCGGGGAAGGCTCGACGACAGCACGCAACGTCGAAGATCCCACCGGCGACAGCGCGTGGGTGTGTTACGGGCCGGGGCTGGGACTGGGGCAGCCGATCGATTTGAAGTTCTCCGATGACATCACCGCGGTGGCGATCAAGCTGGCGCCGGGCTGGCTGGCCAAACGCCCGGGCGGCAAGGAGGAGTGGGGCCAGCACCGCATCATCACCAAGATCCGGTGGTGGTTCATGAACGATGTCAAGGGCCGCTATGTCGACCAGGACACCAAGAACGTGAAAGGCATTGCGACGGTGCCGGTGGAGAACATCCGCACTCGCTGGATTCGGGGAATCGTGGTGCAGACTTCCCGGCCGCCCACAGATCAGGTGCCGCAGAACTCGGCACCCTCGGGTGGCGGAATTTTCGGGGGCTTGTTCGGCCCGGACGGGTCGAGTTCACCGGGTAGCCCAGGTACCGGGGATGCACCTAACGCTTCCTCGGATCCGGGCTTGCGCGATGCGATCGATCAGTCGTTCGCGACCAGCCGGATCGAGGTGATAGGCCATGTTCCGAACTGAGAATGTGGTGTGTAGAGATTTGCCGGACGGCATGAGGGAATAGTGGCATGACGCGGACCTGGAAGAACCGTTTCAAACTGTTCGGTAAAGTTGTTGGGATTCTGCTGGCCATTTATTTGAGCTTTTGCACGATAGTTGCTGGCACGTCCACTACATGGAGCTGGATACGTCCGCCTGAGGGTCCGAATGTGCGGGGTATCTCTCAGACGACATCGAACGAGAGCGCGGTGGCCACCGCCTGGGCGATCGAGTGCTTTGCGCTGTTTAAAATCGCCACTACCGCGGAGCGGGACTTGCTCAAAGATTGCTTTCCTTTGCCTGACGATTACGCGCTGCCGGAGACCCCGAAGATCTTCATCACGACGCCGCTGGCGTTGACGACGCTGGAAGACAAGCGCCAGTCCACCAGTACCGCGCAGCTGTACACCGTGTTCTTGACGACGCTGGAGCGCCCGTACGCGGGGGCTGCTGCTAAGCGTGCCTATTACGCCGTGCCGGTCAGCGTGGTGGATCACGGTCCGGCTGGTGTCAGCCTTCCAGAGCGTCTCGGGGGGCCGCCGGCTGGGGTCAGGTTGGCAACGCTCTACAGCTACGCAGTGACAACCCCTGATGTGAAGACGGGCAAGGGCGGAGCCCCGCTGGCCACCGATCTGGCGGGATTCTTCACGGTGTTCCTCACAACCAGCGATGCAGGGCAGCTGGCCCATTACGTCACCGGGACCGCCCAGATTGGGCCTCTGGGGGCCTATCAAACGGCGTTCTTGACCAAACTCGAAGCTACTCAACCGATTCCGGACAACCCCGTTGAGGGTACCGAACGGCAGGTGCTGGCTCAGGTGACAGTGCAAACCGAACAAGTGTTGGACTGGCCCATGACCTACCCGTTGACAGTCACTTTCACCAAGGGCGCTTGGGCCGTGTCGCGCTTGGACTACATGCCGCTGGTCGACGTAAGCGCAGACGCCATCGAATCCGCGGCATCCTCACCGACCTCTACCCGATAGGAGAATTCCTGATGACTACCCAGATTCTTGCGGCGGTGAACCCGTTCTCGTTCATACAGAGCACGGCGGTGCAGGTCGTGATCACCGGCGTGTCGGTGGTTTTCGCTGTCGGTGCAGTGGTGACGGTGAAGAGCATGATGAGCAGGCATGGAGGTATTGGCGCCGCGGTGGCATCAGCACTCGGGGTGATCTTGGTGGCGTGCATTGTGGGCGCGGGTTGGGGTGCTTACAGCCTGCTGGGCGGCTGGCTCAATAGCCAAGGTGTTCGGACGGTGCAAGTGGTTCCGCCCGGCGGCGGCACCCCGTACGGCAGCTAAGGACTTCTCGTTATGGCGCAAGAGGATTCAGCGCAGCTGTTCAGCTCGTTTCGGGATGTCCCGATATCGATCTCGGAGTCGGACTCGTTCAAGATCCCTCTGGGGCCATGGGGCCCAGTGGATCTGGTCATCGGTGTCCTAGGTTTTGCCTGGACTGTGTTCTGGGTGATCATCAACCTCGATAACGATCCCCTGACTAAGGGCATTTTCAGTGTCATGATCTCGGCGGGCGCGGTGGCGGCGGCACGGCAGATCAAGAAGGGCCGGCCGCCTCTGCTCACGCGGTTCGTGTGGATGGTGCGCCGCTGGTTCCCTCAAATCGTCGACACGGGCGACGGAATCTACAAGAAACCGTTACGAAAGTAGCTCTGTAGCACTTCGGGCATACCGGGGTTAGCGTCTATTTGTGCAAATACAACCCCCGGAATTCGCAGAGAAAAACCTATCTGTCTGTGACGGTGGCGTCTACGCAAACTATTTGCTATCCGGCATGCCATACATGTTCAAGCGCAAGGAACGTCGCCGCCGGTTCGCAGAGCTGCACCGCCAGCTCACACAGGCCTTGCCGTCGGGGACGTTGCTGTATCTGGTGGCCGCACCGACTGACATCGACTTCATCATGCGACGCGCCCTCTGGGGTCACCTGAGCCCGGCGCAGCTGCGGCGCGCGGTCGCGGGGGAGTTGCAGGATCCGTGGGTTCAACACGTGCAGGCCTATGAATCCACTTTCCGGGCCTACGCGCCGTATCAGCGTCTGTTCTGGATCGCGATGCCTGTGGATGCCGGGTTGGAAGGGTACGCCAAAGGCTCTGCAAAGCAACGTTTCCGGAACTGGTTGGCCGGCGCCGACAGTGAAGCCGCTACCACGCTGGAGGGCTGGCGGGAGACTGCAGACACGATGGTGCGGGGGCTGCCGCGTGACTTCAAACCCACACCGGTCACCGAAGCGCAGCAAGAGTGGTTCTGGGATCAGTTCTGCTCCCTTGGTGCGTTCAACGACCCGTTCCCGGCACCGACGGTGCCGGCGCGCGGTGTTTTCCGGCGCGCCAAGTTCCACCCCCGCGGCGGCCGGCGCGACGAATCGATCCTGAAAGTGACGCGCCCGGACAACCCCGAGATCAGGCCGAGCTATCAGAGTGTGTTGACGCTGTTCAGCGCCCAGAAACTGCGATTCCCTGGCTCGGAGATCTTCAAATTGATCGACCACATCGACCCCTCCCTGGGCCGGGTGAACTGCGCGATGCGGCTGAGCTTGAACCACGTGCAGGACGAGAAGAATCACAACACCAGTACCGCCAAGAACATTCGAGACCAGGTCCGCCAGCGCGGTATCGCAGCGCTCAATGACGACGAACTCAAGCACCAGATGCAGGATCTGCGCGAGTACAACAATCTGCTCAGCGCCGAACCTGGGCAGAAGGGCATGAACGTCGATGTCGTGTTCGCTGCCGGGGCGGACTCGTTGAGCAAAGCGCGCCACCTGGAACAGGCGTTGCTCAACATCATGGATCGCTCGCGAGTTACGTTGAAATCATTCCCCGGGTCACAGGCCGGGTTGATCAAGATTTTCGCTGTCGGCAACGAAAAGCAGGCCGGACTCGACGGTATGGGCCATCCGACGACACCGACGAAGTTCTCTCGGTTCGTGCCGCTGATCTCCACCGGCTTGGGCAACTCCACAGGCATACCGCTGCTGGTGAACTATTCGACGTTGCGCCGCGAGATCGTGCTCTTGGACCTGCAGGGGGCCTCGGGGCGCGGACATGTGGGCGTGATCTTGATCGGTGGATCACCTGGTGGCGGTAAGTCGCACTGCTCGAAGATGATTGTGATCGGACTGATGAAGCGCCGCTCACGGATTCACGTCGTGGACCCCACTGATACTCGTGAATGGGAGAAGGCGATCGGGCGGGAGCCTGGGGTCAAGGTGATTGATGTGGCCGGCGGCAAGGTCTCCATGGACTTGCTGCGCCTACTGAGCCCCGACGTCGGCGGGGAGGTGTTCGTCGACCATCTCATGCCATTGTTGGGATATCCGGCAGAAAGCAGCGAGGGTGATCGCTTGGAGCTGCTGCTGGAACCCGCCTCGCGCGACACTAACGGCATCGGCAGCTGGAACCGGCTGGTGGAAGTGTTGAGGCGAGAGGCCAGCACTGACGCCGACCGGGAAATGCTCAACAAGTTCGAGGTGCTGTCCAACCGCTCGTATATGCGGGCGCTCACCGATGAGTTGTTGGAAGCCCCTGATATCAGCAAGCTTTCAGGACTGGTGTGGAACATGGCCGGCATTCCGCTGCCCACCAGCACCGAGAACGACACCGAGCATTTAGCGAGCCGGATATCGCGGCGCGAGCGGGCGGGGCAGGCTATCTATGGCATCTGCGCCGAACTGTCGCAGCAGTTGTTCTTCAACGATTCGCAGAGCAGCGATTTCATCGTGCTTGAGGAGGCCGAGGGCTATTTGAACTCCCCGGCCGGCGGCAAGCGGGCTCACAAGATCACTCGCGAGGCCCGGCGCCTGCAAACTGGCCTTGTCGTGATCAGCCAGAACCTGATCAACGACTGCAGGAAGATGGGGACCGAGTTCGTGACCCAAACGATCCTGACCCGCTTCGATGAAGATGATGTCGCCAAGGCTCATCTGGAGCGGTTCATGGGGATCACCGAGGCCGAGTATCCCGACGTGGTGCGTCGCTACATTGACGATACTTCACCGCCGGAGCTCAATGACACCCTCGAAATGTCGATGGCTACTGATGATTTCGATATGGCCATGTCAGATTTCGGCAAGACGATATCTGGGCGTGAGGGTGAGTGCTTTTTCCGCGACGAGTTCCGTCGGGTCGGGCGCGGCAAGCTGCTGGGCGCACCGACTGCTGAGTTGGCAGACAGACTCAACACCAACCCAAACGAACAAAAGAGCGGCGACGGGGACGGTAAGCCGAGCAATGGTCAGCGGGGTGCGGCGTGATCGCGGCGTGGTGGTACACCCGCTCGCCGCGGCTGCGCTGGACCATCCGGATCTATACGGTGTGCTATCTAGTGTGCGCGTGGATGATGAAGTCGCAGGCCGCGATTGCTCGCGCCGATGACACTACCGAGGCGGTATCGCGCTCAGGGAACATGATGGGCTGGACCGGGCTGCACAGCCTGCGCGGAATCCCGTCGGCGTCGATGCATCTGATCACGTTGTCGGATCGGCGCGGAAATGGGTTCTTCGACGTCATTCTAGCGATCGTGCAGGTCTTCAAAGACATTGTCACCTTTACCTTTCCGGCGGGCCTGCTGACCGGTGCGGTGGCCTGCTTTCTGCTATTTATGTCCCTGATCCTGTGGCTGTTTAAGTTCGCGCAGTCGATGGTGTGGCTGCAGTGGCTCGCGGCGCTGTTCGCGCCCCTGTTCACGGCGCTGGTGCAGGTGGTGGTGCAGCTGGGCATCTTGCCGGCATGCTTGGTTGTCGGGCTGACAACCGGTGGTGTGGTGTTCATGCTGGGTGAACGCGGGCGCGGCATGGCGATGATGGCGGCCGCGTTCGGGGTCGGATTGTTAAGCCTGGCGTTCTTCTCTGATCCTGTGGGCGATCTGTACTCGCCCGACACGGGGCTACTGGCGACCATTCGGCATTTGGGATTTCAGGTGGGTGAGGCCGCTGCGCGCAATGGGGCGTTGCCGGGCGCCACCGGTGCCGCCCAGCTCGACAATGCGATGGCCCGCATGGTGACCTCCCTGCAGGAGGGGCCGCTCATGCAGGTCAACTTCGGCCACGTCCTGGGGTCGCAGTGCGACGGGGCCTACAAGGAGGCATTGGCCACCGCTGATAGCTCTGCGGCGCTGGATAAGATCAGGGGATGCGATAGCGACGCGGCCGATTACGCTGAACACCTCGCGTGGGAGGCGTTGGCGGCTGTCGGGATCTTCGGGCTGCTGGCGGCCGTGATGGGCCTGTTCATCATCTACGTGGTGGTCGCTGAGGTCGAAGTGGGTTTCAAGGCAGGTGCCTACGCCATCAGTGTTGTACCGATGAGCGGTCCGGGGGCGATTCCAGGTCCGACACAACGTGTGTGGATTCAGTTGATCAAGAACTTGGGCATGGCCGGGTTGGAATGGTTCGCCTACACCGTGTTCGCCTCATTCATTGCGGTGCTGATGATCTCGGCCACGGGAGAGGAGTTCGCAGCACGCACGGGCATCAACCATCCGGTGGTGAAGTTTCTGGTGGCGACGATCTTGTCGGCGGCGGCGATCGTCGCGTTCTGGAAAATCACGGGATCGTTTCGCACCATGTCGTTTCGCAAAGTGTCCAAGGCCATGTCGGGCCCGGCGACAGCGGCGCAAGCGGCCATGCTGGGTACCTTCGCCAAAGGACAATCGGCCGGCGAATGGGCGCATAACTGGCTTAATTCGCGCGGCGAGGGCGAATCAGACAGCGCCGACGACGAGGATAGCGATGGGCAGGGTAAGAACAGCCCCCGAGATCCCGACGTGCCGACCCTTCCCGACAACATTCCCGAAACGGTGGTGCCCACTACCGCCTCAGCCCCGGACAGCCGAGAAGTGCAGGGCTCTACCACCTCACGCACTCAAGCGGCGGCCGACGCGGCAGTGGCCACGGCGGCCCCGGAGGCCGCGGTGGCCCAGCGTGTCGCCGAACGCGTCCGTGGCCGTGGCCACGGCGAAAACGAGGACCCCAGCGCCGGCGGTGGGGGTGCGGGCGTCACACACGCAGCCCAGCGGTACCTGACCGATGATCACCAACCCGACCATGATGGGGCTCCGCGCCGCGGGGACGTGGACAGCACGCCGGCCGTGCCGGGTCTGCCCGACGTGGCGGCCGACACGGCCAATCGCGAACCGAGCAACGACGGACCCGGACCCACCGTTCAGACAACACCGGAAGGCGAATAACAATGAAACCTTGGTATTGGTCCCTTGGCGCTGCCGTAGGGGTGCTGGTGTGGGAGGTTGGGGTGTATTTCTCCGGCATTGTGAGTCTGGCGTTCTCAGCGGCTACTACGTTCAACCCGGGAGGCTGAAATCTATGCCGACAACAGCAAGCAGCAAGTTCGCCGAAGGCCTGCGGCACCTGGGGTTGCTGCCGGGCGTGGCAACCAGCAGGACTGATGCCGCCACGGCGGCGGGGTGCTTTCGTGAGGCCACCCGTCTTGACTCGACGATGTGTGATGCCTGGTTGGGTTTGGCCTATGCCCAAGGTTCCACCGTCCAAGTCCTGGCCGCGGCGCACACTCATGCCCGCAACATGTATCGGGAAGTGCGCAGCCTGGAAGTGCCCGACAGCCATCTGGCGCCCATTGTGCGTACACCGATCGGCGGCAATTTCACCATCACCAGCAAGACGGCCCTGGCGGCCGGGTATGCCGGGTTGCTGGTCAGTGACCGCCGCTTCGATGACGCCGAGAATTTGCTGATTGAACTCAACCAACCCGAGAACACCTACGTGACGTTGATATCGACGATCCTGTACGCGGTTACCGAACGTTGGACCGATGTGCTCACCACGGCAGACCAGGGCCGACGCCCCGCCGATGTGACGATGGCGGCCACCGTGGATGCGCTCACCGCACAGGCGGCCGCGAAAATGGGACAGTTCGGGCGGGCGGTGGAGCTCGCCGAATTTGCATACCTGCACGGCGAGCCAGCGACGAAAGGGTCTGCGGCGCTGACCGCGGGCCTGGCGCTACGCAGCCTGAGCCAGTCCGAGAAGGCCACTGAATGGCTGACCAAGGCAGCGGCCACCGGAACCAGCCCGGAAGCCAAAGCAGCACTGGATAACTCTGGCTATGTTCTGACCGTCATCACTGAAGATGTCATCAACGCGCGCACCAACCGGTGGGATCCCAGCAGTGCACCATCGCTGGAGGAGCTCGAGCGCGAGATGCGCCGCATCGGCGACCCGGAGCTGTTGGCTGAGGGGGAAGCCGAGCTTGCCGCCCATGTGGGTCTGGTCGTGGTTAAGGATCGGATAGAACAGCTCAAGACTGCCCAGAAGTTTGACTTGGAGATGCGGGCGGCTGGTGAGCCGGTCGGTGAAATCGAAAGTCTCTGCATGACTTTCGTTGGTGAACCGGGCACGGCGAAGACCTCAGTAGCGAAGGCTACCGGCAAGATTTTCTGCGGATTGGGGTTGCTGCGATTCCCCGATGTGTATCGGGTAACGCGCATGAACCTCGTGGGCGAGGCGATCGGTCAAACAGCGCAGCGCACCAGCGAGTGGCTGGAGCGGGCACGTGGAGCCACGCTCGTGGTCGACGAGGCTCACGAGTTGTGGAAACCGCAGACCACGAATGATTTCGGTGTGGAAGCTCTCGATACCATCATGAATTTCGCTGAAGAGCACCGCCGCGACATCATGATCATCCTGGCCGGATACAAGCTTCGCATCGACGCCATGCTCGATGCGAACCCAGGTCTGCGAAGCCGGTTCCCTGTGCAGCTGGAATTCCCGTCGTACTCGGCCGAGGAGATGCTCTCGATCAGCGACGTGATCGCCCGGCTGAGTTCTAAAGCGATTCTCGATCCCAGCGCACGTGGATACCTGGCCGCGATTTTCACCGAACTGACCAGCAAATACGAAGATTACAATCCTTACGGCGGGGAGCCGCGTCTACTGGTTGACCGCGCCGCCAACGGGCGCTTCGTTCGCATGCTGCTGACGGAGGCTTCCATCTGGATGAAGAACCGGGCGATGAGCGACTCACTGATCGACCGGAGCACACCGGATGGGCGCCGCCTAGCTCGCACATTGTGCGAGGCAGACCTGCGCCGCGCGGCGCCGCTGGTGTTGAAGGCGCAAAAGTGCGATCCGCAGATCGCCGATGTGAACGCCGATAGCGCTTTGATCGCGCTGTGATCGATTGGGGCGGACCTGCCCTTAAGATTCTGGTAGCGACCTCAGGAGGACCATCGCATGGCCGACAAACCACTGCCGCCACAACGGGCGGTCGAGGCGCAGCACGACCACGACCACGACCACCCGCACACGGAGTCTGAACAGGCCCACCGCGCTGAAGCACACGATAGCGGGCCGGCGGATGACCCTTCTGCCAGTGGCGATCCGTCCGCCGGTGGCGATTGGCCCCTTGCCGTAGACCCGACCGAAGGTGTGTCCGGACTCGACGGGTCCGACCCCCTCAGCGGCATGGATCCGTCAAGTTTTCTGGGGCCCATCCAGGAAATCGGGTCGAAAGTTGGTGAGCTTCCAAGCCAGCTGGGCCAAGGCCTGCAGCCAGCGATGCAAGCAGCGCAGGCACTGCCGTCTATGGCCTCAGCCTTCGCACAACCGGCGGGCAATGGTCTTGCTGGTGCCGGGTCACCCGCAGGTGGCGACAAGGTCCAACTCGACCCTGAGAAAGCTCATGCCACCACGAGCAGGGCTGAGCAGGAGTCAGCGAACGGCCTGGCCAAAAAATCAGCACCTCAAGGAATGGCGGGAAAGACCCCGTTCGACGCGGCCGTGGTGACGGGCGCTGTCGAACAGGAGGTGATTGATACCGCGGGCAGCGGCCAGCTCGGCGTGAGATCAGTATCCAACAGCGCAAGCCGGCGCATCGGCACCGCCACGATCGAGGCCGCCGACGACAAGGCAGCCGGCGAACAGGCATCCGTACGCTACATCTGATCTGCGACGACAACGAGATTTGGATAGGTAACCGCCTTGAGCGAGAACACCGCCGACACACCAGAACCCGACAGCATCGAAGCTCTACGCCGTGACCTCAGCGAGCTGAGCGACCGCACCACCAGCCGGCACCGTTACCTCAGCCGTGAAATCAACGCCCTTGGAATCCTTGTCGTGCTCATTCTGGCCGGCGCGATCATCGTCGTCTTCGTCGCAGCGTTCTGGTCGGGCTCCTCGCCCACGACCGCCGACGACGATCTCGACCAACTCCTGGCTCCGGGAACGCACTGTTATCACAGCAGCGAAGAGATGGCGGCTGCGAGGCAACGCGCGCTGGCCGCGATCGATCGTCTCCAATGGGAGCGTGAACATCCCGACAACGGCAGCGACGATGCGGAGCACGGCCGCTACTACTCGCCGCCAGCTGCCACACAGGCCGAGCCGGCACTGCCCATCATCGTCGGCGCCAAAGATTCAGGCGTGCCGCAACCAGGGGATAACCAGAACGTCGACACCGACCTGTGCTTCGGCATCCCCGCCCCCGCTCGGTAGGACCCAGCCAGGCCTCAGTTCGTGGTCGCTGTCGAGACGACACGAGGGATGTCCTCGGCGTCAGAGTGTGCCGGTCGAACGACTGCTGAGTTACGGGCTCCGCTGACCGGCCGAGGTGACAGACAACGCATGCTCACAGCAAACAGGACCGCGCCGCGAGCCGCGCTGTGCGAGTGTGCGAGTGCCGGTTGCTGCACTTTCCGGCCAGAGCGCGTACAGTCAGTGGTCATTACGAGGATACTGGCCGGACTATTTAGACGTATTCTGTGGTTGATACATGGTGAGGAGGTGTTTACAACATGGCTGACGTACTGGTCAAAGCTGCGAACGACACCGCCCGCATGGACACTCACGAGGTCGTCGCCTACCTGTTGGCGCGGCTCGGTCGCACCCTGACCGCCTACATCGCCGGCTCGAAGAGCCGCGCCATGCCCGCCAGGTGGGCCGCTCCCCCAAATGACCCGACGCACGCCAAACCCTCCGACGAAAAGGCTCGGCGCCTGACCGCGGCGCACGCCGTGTTCCGGTCGATCGAGGACGCAGAGAACGATCAGGTGGCGCGCAACTGGCTGATTTCGGCCAACCCGCGACTCGACGGCCTCACCCCGGCACAGCTCGTACGCGAGGACCGGATTCCCGAGGTCTACCGGGCAGTCGAAGCATTCATCACCGACACCTATCACGCCTGACCTGGCCCGTCCCTATACTCAGCCGGATCGCTGTGTAGAGGGGGTAGGTGCGGGTGACGTCCTTTGACGTTGGCGTCTGCGCGGCGACAGGTCTGAACATCGTTGCCAGCGCCGGCCAGAGCATCTACCGGGTCGCCAGCACAGACTACGGACCGGTCAATCCTCCGGCGCGAGAGCTCGGCGGCGTCCCGGTCGAGGGCTGGTCGCGGTGGGACACGCTGGGGCGCACCATCTATGGGTGCTCGACGGCCACCGGCGCGTTCGTCGAAGTGCTCGAGTACATCACGCCCGATCCCCCGGCCACGCCGATGGAGGAGTTGTTCGACGACGTCGGCCCCGACGATGCCGCGACGTTCGCCGAGCAGGTCGCCCGGGAACTGCCCGCCCACGGGGCCATGGCCTACCGGTCGATCCCGCGGGGATGGAGGGAAGAGCGATCGCTCTATGAATTGCGGCTGCCCGGCAGTGGGTGGTTTGTGAACATCACCGGAGCCCAATCATTGTCGGTCGTCTCCAAGCAGCTCAGCTCGCTGGTGGCGCAGTGCGGGATCGATCAGCTCACGGTCAGCGAGTTGACGAGCTCTTCTGAGGAATACAAGAAGTTGACCACGGGGATCGCCACGTGGGTTCGGGAGTCGGTGGTGCTCGCCAACGGCGATAGACCGCACGGGATCGTGTACCCATCGAAATGGGGTATCACGCTGGACAATTGGGCGATGTGGCTGCGACGCGCCGACGATCAGACCGGAGTCGATCCGATTGCCGTCACCGCCACCGATGGGATTGGCCGGCACACGAGACCATTTGTTGAGGCGGCGACGTTGCGTCATATGCGGATCTTCTAGCGGGTGGGCAAGACATTGCCGCCATGCCTCAATCGAACAGGAGACCTGGCGGCATCACCCAAACGCCCGCGCAGAACACCGTCACCACGGCAAGAGGACGTGAATTCTGATCGATTCAGCCCCCACCCGTCGTTCGCCATACCCTTTCGACTGATCCGCCCCGGCATGTCGGGAGGTTCTCTTATCTGAGTGCCTCCTCGGCATGAGGGTGCCGTTGGCGATGGTAGTAGAGCGCTTCGGCCCGATCGGGGGTCAGGTCCTGGCAGTAGCCGTTGGGTCGCTGACGGTTGTAGAAGGCCACCCATTCGGCGGTCCCCAGCGCCAGTTCGGTGGCACCGGGATAGAGCGGCTGGCGGTCGATGAGTTCGGTCTTGTAGCTGCTGTTCACCGATTCGGCCAGAGCATTATCGAAACTATCCCCGACGGATCCGACTGAAGGCAGGATCCCCTCAGCGGCCAGACGTTCGGTGAACGCGACCGCGGTGTATTGCGAGCCCGCGTCGCTGTGGTGGATAAGTGAATCCAAAGATGCTGCACCCGAACGCTTTCTGGTGTCGATAGCGTGGTCGATCGCATCGGTCACCAGCTTCTGGGTCATCTCGGTAGCCACCTTCCAACCCACGATCTTGCGGGCATAGACATCGGTGACGAACGCCGTGTAGGCCCAGCCGGCACGAGTCCGGCAGTAGGTGAAATCGGCCACCCACAATCGGTCAGGCGCACCGGCGACGAAATTACGCCGGACCCGATCCGGGGCTCGCGTCGCTGCCGGATCGGCGACGGTGGTGCGCACCCGCCGGCGCTTGCACGCACCCCGCCAACCCATCTCCCGCATGACCCGTTCCACGACACAGCGCGATACGTCGATACCATTGGTGCGCAATACAATCCATGTTTTACGAGCGCCCAGGACTCGGTACAGACTCTGCGATTGGCGAAGCTGCCAGATCGCATCGATCACCTGCGCATCGGCCCAGTCGGCTTTCGAGGGGCCCTGACGGGCGCGGTGGGCGTAATACGTCGACGGGGCGATCGTGACGCCGTACTCGGAAAGCACAGCGCACATCGACTCGACACCCCACTTGAGACCATCAACGCCCACCCGCATGTGCTGGTGGGCGCTGATGAACTCCACGACTACTGAGAGGGCCGGTCGAGCTCGGCGGCGAAGAAAACCGAGGCCGCCTTCAAGATCGCGTTGGCCCGCTTGAGTTCGGCATTCTCCCGGCGCAGCTTGCGCAGGACCTCGGATTCCTCGCTGGTCTGCCCCGCCCGAGAGCCGGCGTCGATCTCAGCCTGGCGGACCCATTTGCGCACCGTTTCGGCAGTACCGACGCCCAGCAGGTCAGCAACCCGGCCCATCGCCTCCCACTCCGAAACTGTCTCGCTGCGCAGATCGGCCACCATCTGCACCGCCCGCACCTTCAGCTCGTCTGGATACCGCCTCGATGACTTCGATCCCACGTGCCCATCCTTCCCAACGGAAGAACTCTCCAGACACGCCGGGGCGGATCAGACAGCCCGACAGCTGCGTGGTCAGGAGAGGACACAGCGGTCGGTATCGATGTGGACAGTGCAGCTCAGGGCCGTTAACGTGGATGCATGACCGAGGTCGCGCAAGGCATGTCGTATCCGACGCACGCGCCTGCGCCCCCGCAAGGTCAACAGCAGCCAGCTCCGTACCCGACACCCGGACCTGGATATCCCGCGCCCCAGCTTCCAGCACCTCGGCGGCCAAGGAACATCTTTGGGATCCTGGGGGCCATGGTCGGCACCGTAGGGTTGGTGTGCGGTGTGGTCGCGCTGATCGTCACACTCACCAGGCCCGCACCGGCGGCGCCTCCACCTGCCCCCGCCGCGGCGCAGCCTTTCATGTTCTCGGAAGATATCGACAAGCAGTGGTGCATCTCGATGAGGCCGCTGCGGGCGGAAAACATGGACATGACCCCGGCGGCTGTAATCGACAACGGGCCCAGCGGAATCGAGTATCAAAAGTTCGCGGCGTGGGTGCCAGGCTGGGCAGAGCGGATGACTGCCGCACTGAACAAAGCCGCCGACAACGGAAGCAAGGACGGATGGCTGGACCGCACCGCCCGAAGAGAAGTTGACCTTACTGTTGCTGTAAGTGTCGTCAAGCACGACCAGTGGTGGACCGCAGACACGAGTTGGGTCTTCAACGACGCCGCGCATACCGGGACAACCATCAACGCCTACTGCCGGTCGATCGGCGAACCAGTCCGCCCATAAGGTTTTCGACCAGTTCAGATCTAGTACCCACGGCCGTAGGCTCAGGGCTATGGCATTGTCGAAGCCCAACAACCAGCATTCACGGTTAATCTCGTGGCCGCTTTGGCCCGATATCCGTCCCAGCACGCTGGGCGATCTGGCGGCTGACCACCGCGCGGACCAGCAGACAGCGCTAGACACCGCCCGCGGCCTGCGGCGCGCTTATATCGAGGTGATGGCCGAGGAGAAAGGCTTCTTCGCAGACGCCAGCGTTCGGGCCTACACACAGGAAGAGTCTGGCTGGCGAGACCTTGCCGCATTTCGGGGTCAGAAGGCCGCTAACGCCGAAGCCTGGGCAAGAATCGGCGAAACCCTGATGCTGACGCTGATGGGCATCGACGACGACGCACATGCGGAATTGAAGGCACAGGAAGCCCTGAGAACAACCCTCCCGGCAGCCTACGGAATGCTGGAGGTGACGGTTGTGACGAGAGCTATTGCTGCAGCAGAGGCCGCGTCCGCCAAAGCCGTTGCGGAGGTCGAGGCGATCAACGCCACGATTCCCAAAACCATCTTCACCCAGTTCAGCCCGCCCAACGGGCAAGGCACCCAACACAAACCCGGGCAAGTAACGCCGGTCAACAACGAAATAAAGGCCTCTAGCGGCAACGGTGAACGCAAAGAGGCAACCGGGCAGAGCGCTGGTAAGGAGGCCGCCGGGAGCGGCTCAGAGATGTCCTCGGAGGACGACTCCAAGGCAGAGCATAAAAAGACGACCGAGGGACTGGATGATAAGGCTCAGGGGACTACGCCGGGCAACGCCTCCGGAGACCATCGCCCCGATACGGCGAGCGGCTCAAGCGGGTCGGACCAGGCGGGTGTCGGTCCTGCTGCGGGGCAGGGGTTGGGGCAGACCGCTTCACCGCTGGCTGCGGCTGGTGGGGGTTCGCAGGCTGGCTCTGGTTCTGGGAGTGGTTCCGGGGCTTCTGGTTTGAGTGGGTTGGGTCGTCAGGGTGGTGGGGCTTCGGGGCTTGGGAATGTGGGCTCGGGGCCTAAGGCTCCTGCTGCTGGTGCGTCGTCGCCGTCTGGCGGGCCTGTCAGTGATTTTGCGAAAGGGTTCACTTCGGGTGCGTCGGCGGGCGGTGCACCTCCTGCTGCTGCTGTGAAGCCGTTGCTGCCTGCTGAGGGGGCGCGGGCGCCGATGACGAGTCAGATGGGGGCTGTGTCGTCGACGCCTCAGAGTCCTGGCGTGCAGGGGACCGGTTTGTCAGGGGGGACTACGGGTGTGAGTTCGGGTGTGCCGCCGGTGGCGCCTGTGGGTGCGATGGGTGGGCATGCACCTGGTGGGGTGGGGAGCTCGGGTCCGCTTCCTCCGTTTGGCTCGGATCTCAAAGGTGGTGCGGGCCCGTCTCAGACGGCGGCGGGGCCGGCAGGTGCGGGCAGTGGTGCGGCGACGACGCCTGCCGGCGGTACCGGGAGTGGATCGCAGCAGGGTGGTGGTACGGGGGCGCCTGCGGCGATGTTGTCTGGTGCGACTGCTGCGGGGGCGGGAGGTGCAGGGTTGGCGGAGAAGTATGCGTCGGTGGATCTGACGCCGGCGCAGCGGCGGGTGTGGGAGTTGCAACATGCGTGCCGTAGGGAGGGCTGGCATATCGACTGGGCTGTTGGGCTTTTCGAGGATTACGGCGGCATTCAAATGCTGTTCGTATCCGATGAGGGTCAGGGGTTCGTTCCCTCGACGGTGGTGTTGCCGAATTCGATGTTGCCGGCGATGACTGATCCGGTTCTGCCGACAGATTTCTTGCGGCGGTGGTTCGGGTGGGGGGATGTGACTCGATTGATGGTGGAGTACGCCAACGCGCGAGTCGCTGGGGGTAAGGGTGGCTTGCTTGGGTTGGCCACAGGTGGGTCTACGACTGCTGCGGAGCGGGTGAACGTTCCCGTGTTGTCGGCCGATATCGGTACGAATCCGATTCCCACGACTGATGAGGTGCCGGGTCTGGGCAATGGGCGTTATCACCGGCTGAGTTCGTTGGATCACGAGTTGTACAAAGAGCTGCGGGACGTGAGCGATCCTCGTCGGGCAATTGCTCAGCTGGCCGATAGGTGTCGCCGCCTGGTGACCGAGGAGATGCATCTGCCGACCTGTGGGCATGATGCCATTGGGAAACTCGGTATGGGACAAGAACTGTCGGATCCGTTGCTTGAAGAGTTGCGTACCGCTGGTCGCAATCAGCTGCAGCTCGCTTCTACGCAGCGGCCAGGCAAGGGCGACTATGGGCCACCCGAGTCACACGCCGCGATGCAGAACTTGTATCGCGGTTCTTGGATCGCTTCGCAGATTTTGGAAGCTCTTGTCCGCATGAGTGATTCGGTGCCGGATCTTGCTGATGCTGCGTATGCGGTGGTGGCGGCTGAACGGGTGGCGCTTTAGCTGGAGGCGCACCAGTACGGGGCGGCGCGACCTTGTGCGGTCGCCGGGTCGCGGCCCGTATTTGGGTGGCCGGAAATGGTCGATAAGACGACCTGGAGCGCCGTCTGTTCGTAGTGCTCGTGGTGGACGTCGATAGCGCCGGGTGTGCGGATTTGTCCAGGTCAGGGGCTTTGTAGAACTTTCGCGGGGTCGGCTTTAGGGTGAGTATTGCCCGGTCTCCCCCTCGTGCCGGGTGGAATGGTTCGAGGCTTGGCATCTTCTGGCCGCCAAGGCATTTCAGGTGCCAAGCCTCGGCCTCTGCCGGTAGGAGGTCGGCGTACATCGTGATGAGTGAGCAGTTTGCCACCGAACCCAGCGCCGTGGTGGTGTATGGGCAGCGGGTTCGTCAAGCGCGGATCTTGCGTCAGTCGGCTGGAACCGCGGTGCTCAAGCACATGAGCTGGCGTGGTGCGAAGCTGACCCGCTTGGAGAAGGGTCCTTCGACTGTCTTGAGTGTCGGTGAAGTGAGCGCGCTGGCCGAGGTGTTGCACTTTCCGGTGGATTTTTTTACGCGGCCACCGATGCAGCGGCGGTTGCCTGAGCTGACGTTTCGTCCTACGAAGCGGGCACCGACGGCGGGAACTCAGTTCGCTGCTCAATTCAGCGCTGCTGTGGGCGAATTCGTGAGTTCTCTTGGTGAGCGTGTGCCGCTTCCAATAGTGACCTTGCCGACTATTGGTGGGCAGGTTTCGGTGGGGCTGCTTGCGGCGGCGGTACGGCGCTGCATGGGTATATCGGCGAATGCGCCAGTCGGTGACATGATCGGTTGTGCTGAGCGGGCCGGGGCTGTGGTCGTGATGCACGGAGATCGACTTGGTGTGTCGTTGGACAGGGTGTTGCCGCAGAATCATTTGGGCTGGTCGGCGTGGGTGGGAGATCGCGACCAGCGGCCGGTGGTCGTGCTGCGCGAGGGCGGTTCGTGGGAGCTGATTCGCTGGGCCATGGCTCATGAGTTGGGTCACTTGGTGCTTGGTTGGAGTCCGGTGGGCAGTCCGCATACTGAGGACCTGGCTGAGCGTTTCGCGGGCGAGTTGCTGGCGCCGGCCTCGGCGCTGGCTGCTGAGCTGTCGGCTGAGCCGACGATCACTGATCTGGCGGGGGTGAAACGGAAGTGGGGCGTGGCGATCGGTGCGCTTATTCCTCATTTGTGGCGTTCGGGTCTGATCACCGATGCTCGTTACGAGACGTTGAAGCGGCAGCTTCACACCAAGATCAACCGCGAGACGGGTCACACCTGGGGCAAGACCGAGCCTGGTTGGGATGGTCGCTGTCCTGAACAACCAAAACTGCTGGCCAGCTTGCTGCAGCGAAGTGGCGGCGCTGGGGGTAGTCAGATGTGGCCTGACGATGTTCTGGAGGCCTTCATGGCCGGTCAGCGGTTCCCGACAGGG
Source organism: Mycobacterium farcinogenes (assembly GCF_019739075.1). Lineage (NCBI taxonomy): Bacteria > Bacillati > Actinomycetota > Actinomycetes > Mycobacteriales > Mycobacteriaceae > Mycobacterium > Mycobacterium farcinogenes. Next base: position 90,729 of record NZ_CP081675.1, read on the forward strand.
TTCTGCTACGACAGCGCGACTGATGCCGTTTCGAGCTGGTCTGTCAGCGCCTGACTGGTGCCGTTTCAATCGGACGGGAGATGAGAATGGGCACGTACCACCGTGTCGTGTTGCGCGACAGTGTCGGTGAGTCTGTGGCAGGTGTGAGGCCCGGCGGAGATATGCCGTGTGTTGTATCGCCACCGCCGGTACCTTCGGGCGGGCCATCCACTTCCATGGATACAGCGGCGTGGCCCTGCGGTTCCTGCCGTGTCGAATCAGTAGCCCTGGTCGGTGATGTGTGCCCGTGCTGTGGCCGCAGCAAGCCTCTGCCGTGGTGGAGGATGACGATACCGGCCAAAACGGTCGCAAGCGTTGGTATGCGTTGTGCCGGAGGCGGATCCATTCAGGACACTGCAAGTACCTCACGGCCCGGTTTGGTTAGCTCAGCACCGGCACCTCAACGCTGCCCGAACCCTTCAACGGGCACGCGGCACACCGCGAGGTGAGCGTTGTTCACGTCGGTGGCCCGGCATGGTCTGCCCCTGGTGGCGTCGTCGCGACCGGGTTGGAGGTGGCGGTGGTGGCCAGCAATCACCGACGCTCACTCAATGCGCGACACAAGCAGATACTGGCCGTACTGAACTCAGCCGCCGAGCCTCTGAGCACCAGCGCAATACGCCGGCAGGTCAACAAGGACTGTGCCACGCAGTTGGTCGCTGAGCAGGTCTACCGCAGCCTGTGCGGACTTTACCGTCGCGGCCATATCCAGAGGTTCAGCAAAGACGGCACATCCGAAATCTATTGGGCCGTTTGTAGAAGTTGACGAAAACCCGGTTTATCGTGAATTCGCGGGCGTATTGAGGCTCGTGTGCGATAGGCCAAATTCTTTGGCTGTGTCAATTCTTGTTGTCCGTTGTACAACAGGGGGTTTCGTGCCTCAGCTGTGTGAAGCGTGGGAGGTCGCTGTTTTGATGGACACTTTTCTGGCCAATCTCAGCGGCGACGAGAAATTGGGGTCTGCAGCGGTCGGGCTGCACCAGCGGCAGCTACGACGGCGATGACGATCTCAACCCCGTTCT
>NZ_CP081676.1:0-23282 GCF_019739075.1 Mycobacterium farcinogenes
CCACAGCTTCGGGTGCGGGCGGCCCGGTGGCCAGCGGTGCTCCTGGCGGGTTGTCGGGTGGTTCGGTTGCTGCTGGCCCGGCGGCCGGCGGCGGTGGGCCGGGGGCGACGAGTTTTGTGCCGGTGAGCCGGGGTGGAAATGCGCCGGAGCGTGTATCGCGGGACGTGTCGCTCTCTGATTTGGAGGTCGCTCGGGGAGTAGTTGCGGATCTGGCGGCCGCGTCGAGTGTGGTGCATCCCGGGTTGGATTGGGCGGTCGGCGTTGCCCGCGGGACGCAGGGGACACCGGAGTACTGGATCGCGTCCAACGAAGGCTCCGGTTGCTACATTCCGGCGGGCGTATACGTGCCGGCGTCGATGCCGGTATGTGGGGATCTCGATGACGGGCATTGGGCTGGCTGGTTCAACCCGGCCGAGACGGTGCTGCGCGCAATCGAGGCACATGGTTCTACGGTGTCGGCGATCGCCACGACATTCATGTCACGATCACGGCTGATCGACGAGGATCGCCCGCTGCTCAAGGATGTGGCGGTTGGCGTGGCGCCGGTCGGCGGTCCAGATGATGCCGAAGCGTCACGACCGTTGCAGAGCCGGTCACATCGGCTGGAAACGGTTGCGCCGGGCCTGTTTCAGGAGTTGTCGGCGGCGGATCCAGCCACCGTCGATGCCTATGCCCGTTATGTAACCGGGCAGGCCGTATTCAATGCCGGGCCGGAGCTGTCCAGCATGGCGCAGGCCGTGGCACGTGGGGTGGTCTCCGGGAAACATCCGGGCGATGAGGAATGGACGGCACTGCGGCAGGAGTACACCTCGGCGGTCTTGATGGCGGGATCTCAGCGCCCGGGATTGATGGGTATTCACGAGCCCCATCAATTGCTCACCTACCAGCGCGAGTTCGCCGTATGTCGGCGGCTGGAGGCAGTGGTGTGCTGGGAGCACGATTCGCCGGCTGACGTGGTGTACGCGGCCTGGCAGGCCGGTGTACAGGTGCCGTTCGACGTGCTTGAACGGGTGTAGCTGCGCGGCGGTCAGACAGTGGCGGAAGGCTTGTAAGCCCTGGGAGTTACGAACCACGATGTTCCAGCCCGACGCCTGCGGAGCCGTTCGGCCCAGTCGGGTAGGCGGTTGCCGGTCCTCATCAGCCATGGAAATGGCAGGACTCCGGCCAATGCTGGTGCGACGGCCTGGATCTGATACCAAACTTTCTCGTATTCATCGACGATGCTGCTCAGTTGGTCGCTGCGAGCAGCTCTGGCATCCCATGACATTGTGCGTTTGTCGTCGACACGACCGCCGCCCCACGCACGGCGATATTCACGGCGGTCGGATCTGAGAGCGGTGTCGAAATCTTCCCGTAGCTGGTGATACTGGCCGGCCAGGTCGAGCGCCCGGGCGAACTCTTCGCTAAATGGAGTGTTGGTCATGACAAACATCATGGTCAAACCCTCCGACACCTGTCAGAGTTCGAGGCCGTGGCTGCGTTGCTGTGTGCGGTCGAGGTCGTGGGCTCGGTGGTCGGTGGCGCGGTAGTGGTAGTTGGCGGTGAGTTGGTCGACGCGTTGGAGCAGCTGGCGGGCTTGGGCTTGATGTTCGGTGCCTGCCGATGATGCTGTGGTGCTGATGGTTTCGAGATGGGTTCGGGCCCGGTCGATTGCGGTGGGCGGCGCCTGGGCGGCGGTGAGTGTTTCGCCTTTGCCGAGGTGCTGGTGCCAGGGCAGGTGCGAGCGCAGGGTGTCGGTGAGCTCGCGGCTTGGCGGCGGCTGCCGGCGCTGCTGGGCGGTGGGTGTTGCCGAGGCCTCGGTGTGGGTGACCAGGAGCAGTTTGGTGCGGGTTTGATCAGCATGTTCGGTGAGCCAGCGCAGCTGCTCGGGCTGTAGGTGGTCGGCGTCGTCGATGACGATCAGGGTTGCTTCGGGCAGTTTCCATCGGCCGTCACCGAGGTTGTCGCGAGCCTCAACGGGGCTGGTGATGGTGTCGGCGTAGCGGTGTTGCGCGGCGTAGTGCTGGGCACGGTCGCTGGCGGGTATGGCCAGCACGCGACGCTCCCCCTGGTGGTTGCCGCGATGCGCAGCCTGCGCGAGAGCGTCGAGCACGCCGGCCTTGTCGGCCTCGGGTTCCAGATGCAAGGACTGGACGGTTTCCAGGCTGCCGGCGATCGCGATGAGCACCCGCCGGTGATCGTCGTCGAGCGGCTCCAGGGCCGTCTCGGGTACCTCGTAGCCGGCATTGGGGCTGCGGGCGCCGGCGGCTTCGAGGAACTCCACTTCGGTTTGGAGGGAGGGCAATTCGGTAGCCATGTCGTAGTCCTTGTCGGGGTGGGTGGCGAATGCTCGAGCGGCGGCGGCCTCGGCGCGGAAGAGCTGGTTGTCCAGCGTGGTGGCTTCGGCGCGGGCCTCACGCAGCGCCTGGGCGTCGGCGGTGAGGGCGACGTTGCGGCGCTGCTGGATATCTCGGTCGGTGACGATGCCCTCGGGCCCGCCGGCGGCATCGAGGAGCTCGGCGTAGGCGGCTTCGCGGTGCTGCTGGGCGTGTTCGACTGCTGCCTCGATGTCGGGGGTGTGCCGGGCGAGATAGTCGCGGGAGCTGCTGTAGAGGTCGACGAGGGCGGTGTTGCCGGCGGTTTGGGCGGCGTCGAGCTGGTGCGTGAGCTGGTCCAGGAGTCGGTGGTGGGTTTCGGCGCCGAGTTGGGCGCGGACCCAGTCGGCTTGGGCGTGGACGTAGGCATGCTGGTAGGGCCGTTGGTGCTGGTGGCGGGTGGTCAGGGCGGTGATGTCGGCGACCGCGGCTTGTTCAGCGGGTCCGGCGTTTTGGTGCAGGATGGCGTGCTCGAGCGCGCGGACACGTTGGCGGGCTTGGTCGCGGTGGTGTCGCAGCGCTGGGATGTCGACCGGCTCCCGAATTACCGGCTTGGGCGTCTGCTGGTTGTGCTCGACGTCAGTGGGGTCGTGGTCGAGTGTGACTGCGGTCGTGGGTACTTCGGAAAGTCGCCACCACAGCGCGGCGGCGGGCAGTTCGTCGGGCAGCGGCCCGTGTGCGGCCATCGCGGTGGCCAGCATTGCGGATACATCGGCACCGTCTTGGGCGGCGTCGTCGAGATAGGTGGCCAGCCGGGGCCAGTACGGATCGGAAAGAATGTGGGGATCAAGGGTGGCGACGAGGGGACGCCACCGTTGAGTGCTGTTGTGTTCCCGTGTGATCGCAGCGTCGACGTTGTCGTGGATGAGCTTTTGCACGGCAGCTGAGCGGTTGGCGTGCTGCCCGGGCCCGGTGAGCCGGGTGTCGGCGGCATCGACGTCGTGAGCGGCGCGGAACACCGCGATCTCGGCGGTAAGCCCGGGCTGTTGGGCGATGAGGCGTCGGGCCCAGGCCGGTGCGGTCGCTTGGGTCCATTGTTGGGCGGTGTCGCGGATCTGCGCGGCGCACTCGGTGACCCGTTGTGCGCGTGCGGTGAGGTATTGGCCCCACACGGGTTCCTCCCGCAGCACGGCGGGGATGGCGGGCAGCCAGCGCAGCGGACCCACCGTGCCCAGGCTGGTGCCGGCGGGCGTAGGTAGGCGCCAGTCGAGCACCGCGGCGACATCGACAGCATTGCCCAGAGGTTTGGCCGCGGCGTGCTGCAGCGCCTCGACGGGGTCGTGGCCATCGAGGGCGAGCAGGGCCAGGTTGCGCCGGAGCACTGGCCAGGCCTCGGCGTCGGTGATGTCGCTGGTGATCGCCGTGGCGGCCTGGTCGATGCGGGCCATGGCGTCTGGGCCGGCGAGGTGTTCTGCTCCGGTGGCCAGGGCGTCGGCGTACATGCTGGCCAGGCCGTGCAGCCGGACGAACGGGTCGGTTTCGGCGTGGGCGGCGGTGTGTGCGGACACCTGGCGGCCATCGCGGCGCAGGATCGCGGTGAGGATGTCGACCGCGGTGGGCTGCTGGGTGGCCTTGGGCGCCAGGATGCGGTGCGGGTCAGCTTCCGAGGTCGAGAAGTAGACGTGGTTTTCGTCTTTGGCGCGGGTCGCGGCGACGTAGAGCTGTTGGCGGGTGAGGTGATCAGTACCCACGATGTGGCAGGTGCCCTTGGTTTTCTGCGTGCCGGCGGTGAGGCCTTGGGCGGCGTGGATCGTCGAGGCGTAGCCGAGGGTGGTGTTGGCCGCGACGTAGTCCGCTGGCAGCCGAATCGTGCCCGTTTTCGGGTCGCTGCCGAGCCGGTAGGCGGTGACCGAGCCGTCGCGGTGGGCGGATTTGATGACCCAGCGGTGCCCGTTTTTGACCCACGTTCCGTTGCGCATCCGCAGCCCTCGGGCGTTTTTTCGGGTGATGATCCAGTCACCGGCCGAGGCGGTCAGCCCGTCGCTGAGCGTGACCGTCGCTGAGGGTTTGGGTGAGGTGCGGAGCCGGTCGAGTCGGGCGCGTTCGTTGAGTTGGGCGACCAGATCGTTGGTGGGCGCGAGCAGGACGCTGCGATGGCCGGCGGCGATGTCGTCGGCCCAACCTTGGTAGGCCATGTCGGCGGCGGTTTGGTCGGCTCCGACGTGCACACGGCCGTGGTCGATGTAGTAGGCGATGCCTGCGGGATCGCCGTCGCGGATAGCCAAACTGGCCGCGCTTTGGGCCGGGTCGCGGAACCGCACCACGGCCGACAACGTGAGTGTTTCGGGGCGCGAAGCGAGGTCGGTGATGACGCCGCCGGCCGAGATCGAGGTCAGCTGTTGATCGTCGGCGACCAGACACACTTTGGCGCCTTTGGCCTTGGCGTGGGTGATCATTTCGTCAAGGTCGAATGTCGATGCCATGCCGGCTTCGTCGACGATCAACAACGTGTCGGGACCGATGGCGTTGAACCATTTGCGGGCGGGATCTCGGCGCGCGGAGCGGTCGGGTTCAGTCCCGGCCAACTGCACGAACTTGGCCATGGTGTCGGTGGTGATGTGGGCGTCTTCGGCCAGAATTTCGGCGGCCGCCGCGGTCGGCGCCAGGCCGATGACGTTGCCGCCGCTGTTGGTCCAGGCGGCCGCCAATACGGACATGGCGGTGGTTTTTCCGGTGCCCGCCGGCGCTAACGCCAGTTGCAGCCGGGCCTCGGAGGTGGCCATCCCACGGACCAAGGCCTCCTGTCCGGCGTTGAGCTGCAAGCCATGTTGGGCGTGCGCTTGCAGCATCGCCAAACCGATGCTGGTGTCGTCGGCGACACGGCCGCCACCGAGGTCAGCAGTGTCCAGGATGCGGCGTTCGGCGGCCCGGATGGCTGCACTGGTGTAGACCGCCGAATCGTGGCGGGTGTAGACCGAGGCGCCATCGCGGCGGCGCAGCGCCACTGGCTCGTTCATCTCGGTATCGGCGTGGGTGCTTAGGGCGATGCTGCACTCGTCGAGTGCGGTCGTGACGATGCGGTCCAAGGCCTCGATGTCGCCCTGGCGGCCGACGTTGCGGAGCAGCCGATGTGCCTCGGCCCGTACGTGGTTGACCGTCCACGTCGACCGGTCGTGGGACACGGTTTTGATGACCGATTCGGCTTGTTCAGTGACCCATTCGCCAGTGATCGCCACCGGCCGCCGGCTGGCGCTGCGGCCGGTCACATCGGTGATCAACCGTGTCAGTTCGCGATGGCTGCCGAGCACCTCGACGGCCTCGGTCCGCCAGCTCTGCCGCTGCTCGCCACGACTTCGAGGCTCATGTTTGGCCTGCCGCGTTTCCAACGTGGCCTGCTGGGACAACGCCAGCATCTCCACCGCCGTGGGTTCACGGTGATGCTCGGCCTGGAAGTCCTTCGCCAGCTCGCCAACACGGTGCTGCACAGCAGCCCGGCGCGAGGACCAACATTCGATGAGCTCGACCGGTATTCCGTCGATTTCGCGCACCGGCCGCTTGCCCGTTTTGGTGCGGGTCTCGGCGAACTCGACACTCAGTGCGGCCATCAGATGAGCCTCAAGACGGGTGTTGTACAGCTCGGAGGCGGCGACGGCGGCCTTGTGCAATGGCTGACCGTCCAACGCCAACCACCGCGGCACGCCGTCAGCCCCGATGATCCGCACCTTGTTGCTGATCGCGACATGGGTGTGCAGGTTGGGATCCCCCGCGCGGGAGTCCCGGTGATCGAACGCGGCGGCGATGAAACCGGTGGTGTCGACCTGGGCGACACCGTTGGTTCCCGTGCGGGAAAACGCGGCGTGTTTCTCCAAGAAAGCCAGCGCGTCAGCGACCGCCTGATGATGCGCCGCTTCGATTTTCTCCGCGATGTCATGGGGTGCGATCGCCCACAGCGCCGACACCGATTTGACCGGGGTGAACGTCAAGTCATAGCCGGCCACCGCCTGGGTTTGTGCACGGGACTTGCGGGCCACAAACCCCGTGAGTTCACGCTCATCAGCCGGAGCGCGCCCGTAGGTTTCGGTGAACATTTCGCGACCGACCGCAGTGCGGATGCGGGCGCGTTCCTCGGGCTCCAACGATGCTTGGCGATCCCGACCGAGCGTGGTGTTGAAGTCCGCGTAGCCCTCGCGCAGACGCCGCATCCACTCGTTGTCGGTGCTGTTGACACGAAACGGCCGGCCCAGCCGGGCAGCGGCGATCGCCCCCTCCTGCCCGAGCCCGAACCCGGTGAGCCGCTCAGTAATTCGGTCGGCATTGGGGTGCAAGCCCTCACCGAACAGGGCCTTCATCTGGTCCTCGGTGACCTCCGAACCCTCCGGAACCGACCACAGTTCGGCGACCATCGGATCGGATGCGTCACGGCCTGCCGGCGCACCGAGCCCCTCCAGGCCGCTGCCCATCCAGCGCCCGGGCGATTCCCCCTTTTCCGAGTAGTAATCGGCCAGGCTCGGCTTGCCGCGGTGAGTGTCATCGGACGCCGCGACTTGGCGAATCAGGTACAGATACCCGTCGCCCGCACTCAGCTTGTGGAGTCCCATCACTGCGTCATCACCCGGGTCCGAGCCAAAGGCTGGCCGGGGAGTTATACGACAGCCGTTACCAATTCGTGACCTGAATGCAAGAGGTGTGATGTGCCGGTGGAGGGGTGAGTAGTGACGAAGGTGAGGAAGGGGCTGGGTGTAGCGGCAGTGGGGATGGCAGTAGTGCAGGTGGCAAACGGGGTAGAGGCAGGTAAAGGCGGGGCGAGAACGGTGTAGGGGAAGCGGGCAAATGAGTGTCGGGGGGAAACCGTAGGTTGGCGGCCATGGAGAAAGTCGGGAAAGCGTCGGTGTACTTGAGTGGTGACACACGAGCGGTCGAATATGACGACGTCGAGATCTATCCGAACGGCGTGCTGCGAGTCAGCAACCGCGCGTCACGAGACGTCGGGTGGCATGGGACCGCTGAAGGTGAGACCAAAGCTCAGTACTACGCGCCGCACGCCTGGTGGCGGGTAGAACCCGCCAAAATCAGGGATTACACGATCTGGGTCTCCGACGTGGACATGCAGCAGACCGACCCCAGATGGCGCCAACTTGCCACATGTGTGGGTCGCGCCGATGTGAATGAGCGCGCGCAGCAATACCTTCGAGAAACGTACGGTGATCGCGACAACCTAGAGGAAGTCGTCCGCTCGGCGTTCGAGAAGGACGGCGCGAAATTCGGTTCGAAAAAGGGTGACCGCACCGTGCACTTCGCCCACATGAAACTGCCGTAGCCATCTGACGCCCGACAGCTAGGTTTCAAGGCCACGGGCCCGGCGCACCGCGGCGGCAAGCTGGGCGGTCTGTCGCGCGGTTTCCTCGGTCCGCTTTCGCGCGGCATTGTGCGCGGCTTCCAGCGCGACGGCCCGAGCGGCGACTCGGCCGGTGCCGCCGGCGTTCGGACCGCGCGGCGTGAGCACGATGGCCTGCCGGGCCCTGGCCACCCGGGCGGCGGCAGCAGCGCGTTCTTCGGCCTCGCGGGCCTCGTCGGCCGCTGCTGGCCGATCATCGAGGTTCTCGGTGCCGTGCCAACCGAGAATCGCACCCAGCAACCCGATCGGCTTGTGCGGTGCACCGGGGATGGTCCGGCCGGTGATACCGAGCCAGTCGGTGATGAGCTGGTTGAGGTCGCGTGCTGTCCACCCGTGGCGTGCCGGGGCGGCCAGCAGCGCGGCCCAAGCGTCGGCAGAATGACGCTGCGCCCACGGCGGGGAGTGTCGATCGGCCCGCCACGATCTCGCCAGGGCCGACCCACTGGGGTCCGGGCTGGTGCGGCGCCTCGCGCCGCATCCACGGGAGCCCTTGGGCGAGCGCTTTTCGGTAGTGAGTTGAGGTAAAAGCGAGCTTTTACTAGATAAAAGAGACCCTCCGAGGTGGGGTGACATTTTGTGGATAACTCGTGCCAACCAGGTGGAATCGTGCAGCACCCACACTGAGGCCCAGCCGCGGCCGCGGTCACCGACCCGCCAGGAGGCCAGGCGTTCGGTCAGGGTGCGTTGGCGGCCGCGCAGGATCTCGGTGGCCACGCCCAACAGGATTAGGGCTTCGTTGCCGCGTTGGACCTGGCGCTCGGACAGGCCGGTGGCGGCAGCCAGCTGGGCGACGGTGGGCCGGCAGTTGCGGCCGGTGGCGTGATCGGCGTAGCGGGCCCGGGCCGCGGCGATCGTCAGGAGGGCTTTGCGGCCGATGCCGCCGTTGCTCATGCGTGGCCGAATCTGGTTGTAGTGGGCGGCGTAGGCGGTGGCAACGGTGATGTGCACCCAGTAGTCGGCGCCACCGGTCCAGCACGGCACACCCTTGTGGGCTCCCTCGGGCAGCTCCAGGTAGACCAGTTCGCTATCGAGCCAGACATGCTCGCGCGGGACGGGTTTTCGGGCCGCACGACGTCGCAGACGGGTGTTGGCTCGGGGCCGGGTACGGATGGCGCCGCGGCGCCGTTTCGTGCGGCTAGAGCCGTTGTAGGGGCGCCGGCCATGCTCGCCGATGTTGGCTGGCCTGGACGGCGATGATCCGCCGGCGGAGCACCCGCGCGCCGAGAGGTCACCAAGCGGCGCAGAACCGTCGTCGTAACGACGGAACATGCCGGCGACAATCACGCAGACACCGCACGGTCCAAGACTGCGGACGGTCGCACTGCAACTGCCGGAGTCAGCGGTGAATGTGAAACATCACGGCGCGCGTCATCTGGAATCAGATACAGGCATGCGCTACCGTGAGAGCTGTCCGTGAGCAAGACAGTTCCCTTCGGGGAATGGGTGCGGAGACCCAGAGCCGAGCGCCAACTCGACTCGAACCTCCACGACGTGGCCCCGCTAAGGCGGGGCCTTCGTCGTGTGGGAGAGGTTCTCCGTACCAGCTATTGAGATGTCACGTCTGTTCGGCTGTCACAGCAGACCGTCATGCCGAACCTCGAAGTCTCAGATCGCCAGCGGCAGAACCTCCTTCTCGAACCCTTTGTCGAGTTCTCGGACAAGGTGGGGAAAGCCCATGTGTCGGCAGATGATGTCGGCGAGGTAGGTGGATCGCTGCATGCCGAGCTGTTCATGGTCACGCTCAACGAGCGCCGCGATCGACAGCGGCAGACGGACTTTCGCGTGCGGGCCGATCGCATCATCGGCGGCGGCCGTTGTGGTGGGCTGAGATTCGAACAACAGCTGCTGCGGAAGGTGCCGCATCAAGTCAGGCCGGCCGTAGTGGAAGCACACGATGTCGGTCAGCAGAGCCGACCGGTCAACGCCGTGGTCGGCGGCGGCCGAGGTCGCGGCATTGAGCACGGTGACGGGAAGCGTTGCGGTCATGATGGCTCGTTCACCGAGCGATTTACGACCCCGAGTTGATCCAGCCATGCGGCCGATCCTGCCGGGGATATTTCTGGAAATAGTGCCGACACGCCGCTGTCCTGTGATGTTTTTGTGACAAGTGATGCACCAGAGGACGGGCCTACGCGGCTCGGCGATCCCTGTGAGTTTTTGCGGTCCAGCCACGCACGACCGCAACAAGGCCGCGCCGCTGGTGCGCCTCGCCATCGTTGGTGTCGTCGAGAACTTCGGCTAGGAGCGGGTCGATGGTCTCGCTTGCTTCCGAGATGAAGTGGGCGGCTTGAGCCATGTGCATCGCCGCCACGGTGAGGGGGGCGACCGCGTTATCAATGGCGGCGTCGTCCGCTGGGGTGACTGCAAGCGACTGGCCGACAGCAAGGCTCAGCCGGATCAAGGCTCGCGGCATGAGCTGGACGAGCACCTCGGTGGCGTCGAGGATGCCGTACGCCTCGTCGGCGGTCAGCGCGCGATCGAACAGCTGCGCCATCGATGTTGCGTCATTGAAAGCGCGGATGTTGGCTGTCGCGGCGGTGAGGAACTCATCAGGAGCAGTCACTCTTACAGAGTAACAAAGTCTGTAAGTTGGTAGGTAGGTCTGGATGCGCTGTTTTACAGGCCCATTGAATGGCGCAGTTCCGCTTCCGTGTGGCCGGCCAGATCGGCTTCACGCTGGAGCAACAAGTCAATGGCAACTCTGATGAGCGTGTTTTCGGTAATCCGCTCTCCTCTGCCAGCCCGGGCGCGGTTCAGGCTGCGACTGATGCCGCTAAGGCGGCCGTATTGGTCGGGTCGCAGCCGGGCCTCTTTGCGTTCGAGCTGGTCATATCGAACCCACTGCCCTGGCTGTGGTTCGTCCTGATCCTGGTCAGACATTGCGCAAAGTCACCCTTTTGGATATCCCTGGAAGTTCGGTACTACCAAACTAACAGACATCTTTTGCCTGTTGAGCAAGCCGAATGGGTGGCCAGGTGGCACCTCATCTTGAAAGACATTTTGTGCTCAGGAATGCACCCACCTGAGCTTTGACCCGTAGTGACACGCCGGCTCCGGAAGAGCTGTTTTGCAGTTTGTGGCTGGTTCGGGCGATTCCCTGGAGCGGTAACTCTTTGGGAGTTCGTCAATGTGGTGGCGGCGTTTCGTTGTGAGGGTTGGTGTTACGAGATGCACGCCTGGCCGTTGAGCGGGTGAAAGTGGCACGCATACTTGCCCGGAAGCGGTCGGTGCGTAGGCCAAAATTGGGGTGTGAGCAGGGTGCTGGGTTCGTGGAAAGCTCGGGTAGTAGGCGCGATTTGGCGTTAGTGGTTGGTGCTGGGGTCGCGACGTGTTTACGGTCCGAGTGAGATGAGCGAGCGAAAGGTGAAGTACGGAGCGGGTTTTGAAAAGACGATCGCCCCCGACAACAACCGTGGCAGGTCTCTCGGGGGCGATCGTGTCCAGTTCGAACGGCTAAGAACGAAGGAAAGGACATTTCTATGGTAAGTCGACCGAAGTCATGGCTGAGCGGTGATCGTCGAATTGTGGCGCTGTTGGTCACTGGGTGGGCGGCGGTTGCCGCGGTGATGGTGCTTCACGGGCCCGCCGGCGCGGTGTCGCTGGTTCCGATGGTGGTGACGCTGCATCGCCGTGGATAGATCATTTTTTTTCTGCGCGGGACTGCGAACCCTGTGGTTGTCAGTCCACCGTGCCAGGCCTTGTGACCTGTCCAGGAACGGCTGTCCGATATTGGTGGCCAGTCGTCGAACTCGCCGGCGCGGATGTGGTCGGTGCTCATTGGCGATAGGCGTCACGAATCCACCGGCTGGTAGGTCAGCTGGGTGGCATGTGGCCGTTTTCGTCAGGTCGGGGGACGTTCGCGGCGTCTAGGTAGGCGTTGATGGCCTCGTCGACGGTGTCGGTGAGTACGTAGCCGCGTCGGGTGATCCATTCGATGCGGGCCAGTGTGGCGACCTGCAGCTGGGTGGAGAACGGTCCTTTGGTTGCTCGGCGTCGTGGCTTGAGTTTCACGGAACCACTACTCCCCTGCTGCTCAGTTGTGTCGGGGTTGGCTTTAGGCGTTGGCGTTACGTCTTGTGGTTTCGGCGGTGTTGCTGGTGTGGGTGTCGGGTCGGCGGGTTCTTCTTCGCCGTGGATGCGTGCGGCTTGGGCGCGGCGCTCGGCACGCGACAACGGTCGTGTGGATTCCAGCTGCAGCCCGATGGACTTTCCTTCGCTCATGCCGCCACCTTCGCTCTTTTAGCCACTCGCTCGGCCACTTCCTGGTAGGCGATGGCCGCGGTGCACGTTGGTGCGTGTTCGTGGATCGGCATCCGCTTGTTCGCGGCTTCGACGACTCGCACTGTGTGCGGCACCTCGCCCAGGTAGGCGCCACCGCCGTCCCAGGCCCCCCAGTCGGATCGCAGCTGGTTGCGTACGTCTTTGCCGGCCTGGGGCCGGCCGTCGAAGTCGGCAAGCAGCACGTAGCGGATCTCGATGTCGGCGTTGAGTGTCTCTTGGACGTCGAGGATGGTGTTGGCCAGCTCGCGCATCGAGCTGACCTCGAATCCACCCGGTTTCAGTACCGCCATTACATCGTCGGATGCGGCCAGGGCGGCTGTTGTGAGCTCGCCGAGAGCCGGCGGGCAGTCGATCAGCACGAAGTCGTAGTCGTCTATGACGCTGTCGAGTTCGCGGGCCAGCCGGAGTTGCCCCCCCGAACCAAGGCCTGTGCGCTCGAGCTCGCGTAGCGCCATATGTGCGGGTACTACATCAACGCCGAACTCGCTGCGCTTGATGACGCTGCGCAACGGCACGCGCAATGCCCTGTCGGGGTGCAGCACTTCATATAGAGAGGCGTCGTCGGGACCGAGAGTGACCCTCAGGCACATCGTGCAGTGCGCCTGCTGGTCCATGTCGATCACCAAGACTCGATATCCCAGTTTCGCTAGGGCTGTGGCGACGTTGACCGCCGTGGTCGTTTTGGACACGCCACCCTTCTGCATCGCGATCGCCAAAACCCGGCCTCCGCCCAGCTTGGGCTGGGCAACCTCAGATGTCATACCAACAACTATACCTTCAACCATGCCTAACTAACATCATGTAGTGATACATGTATTTCTACATACATGTAGTCATGTATGTAGGTATGGCTTTGCACTGGGGAGAGGCCCAACCATCAAGGGGGTCGTTCGATCTGGGAAGACGGCAGTGGTTGGCGCTGACCTGGGGTTTGCACCCTCACCCTGTAGACCTTGCCGGGAGGCCTCGGAATGTGTGGATGCTCCGGATAGTCCGGCGTCCAGGGACGAAAGGACAACCCGGATGAAGCCTGGGGTTGTGGTGCTGTTGGCGGTTCTGCTGTTGGCGGCGATGGTGTCGGCCGGCTACATGGTGATGTGCGCGTACATCGCGACGGTCACCGGAAGCACGGCGGGGCTGGCCGACATTGGGAACGCCGCGGCGTTGACGGCTGGGTTCAGCGCGATGGCGGTGGTGATCAGGCTGGGCCATTGGTGGCGGTAGTGATTAGCCGGACCTCCGGCCCTCATCTCGGCGCGGATCCGGCGGTTCGTGCTGGTTGGGGCAGGGCCGGAGGATCGGAGGTGTCCGTGCAGGCGGGCAGTATCGGCGTGTCACGCACCGAGGGACCAAGGCGTACCAAAATGGGCTGGTCGTTGCGGGGGAGGGCGCGGAACCCGTACACTTATTTGCGTAGCCAGCCCATTGCGGTGGGTTTGGAAGTGAGCCACAGGATAACTCGCCGGACGACGAGGCCTGTGGCTCGCGGTTTTTCTAGGGTCAGATCGTGTGGAGTTCGACCGCGCCGCCGAGAGCATCGAGGTAGTCGGGGTTGCCGGTACGGGCCTGGACCACTGCTCCGCACACGATGTCTGCGGCCCACAGCGCCGGCTCGATGCGCCCGACTGCATGTTCGATGCGCAGCGTTGATTCAACGACGCGGCGAGACCGCAGCATTTGCAGAGTGGCGAGATCGCTGGCGTCGAGCTGGCCACGCGATTCGAACGTGATGGTTGAACACGGCATGTGCGCCAAGTGCGGTAGGAGAAACTCCATGCACTTTCGGCGATGGCGCCGGTCATCGGCGTCCCGATCGACGTGGACGACGACGAATCCGGTCACCGGGAGGTTAGAGACTGCCTGGATGAGTTCGCCGCGGCGTTCGTCGCTGCTGCCGTGCCAGTGAAGCTTGGGTTCGCCGATGCGCAGGCCTTCCATGGTCTTGCGCATATCGGCAATGTCGTCGTCTTCGCATAAAACGGCGGCAAGAAGGTAGGCGCCCGGGTCTAGGTCAGGGCGTGATCCGCTCTCGTCGGCCCAAGCTGTTAGCACGCGAAAAAGCGTATCCAGTGCCAATCAACCTCGGTGACGACACGCACTCCGATGTTCGAGGGTCACCGGCTGAGGAGATCCCGGAGCTTTTTGGCGCCTCGGTCGGATACGGACTGCGACGATAAAGCGTAGGAGGCGGCCTGGTCGGGGGTGAGTCGGCCACTATTGATGTGGTCGCTTAGATAGCGTCGGACTTGGGCTTTTTCATCTGGGCCGGTCCATCCGTTGCGGCCGCCGTAGAAGATCACCGAGTCGAGGTCTTTACGAGCGTCTGCCGGCACCTCGGACGTGGTGGTCTGGCCGGTCAATAGGTTGACGGCTGCCGCGCCAGCGGCCCATTCGGTCAGCGGCAGCTGGGAGCCCTCGACCACAGCAAGGGAGTAGCCACGTGCCAGGCCCATTGCCAAGTGCAGCGATTGTTCACCTGGCACGAAGGCTAGAACTGGACCTCGATCGAATCGGGTTCGGCTTTTGGGGGTGGTGTGACCGCCCGCTCGGATGATTTCGTCGAGGTCGGGATAACCCAAGCCCCCAGTCTTTTGCGCATTACTCACCACCATCGGTGGTAGTCCCTCGTCTTGGCTGCGTTCCCAGATCCAATCTGCGGCGAGAGCGATCGCTTCCTCCCACGGACGATCTTCGACATCATCGGGTACCCAAGCCGCAGCACGCAGATGAGTGGATGGGTGCAGGTCAGCGGTGGTCATAACTCAACTCCGGATTCATCACTGGGTTTGGCGAGATAGCGGTAAGCGGTAGCGCGGCCAATCCCGAAGGCTGCGGCGAGTTCTCGCACAGGTTCGCCGGTGGCGGCCAGGCGGCGTAGTTGTTCTTGGCGACCGGGACTGAGTTTGGGCGGCTTTGTGGCCGGCAGTTGTCGGTTGCGCCGGGATTCGCGGGATGCGGCTCGCCGCTCCTTGCCGAGTTCGAGTTCGAGCTCGGCGAGTGTGGCCATGATGGCGGCGACAGCGCGGCCGGTTGGTGTGCCGGTATCTACGCCTTCGCGTAAAGCTCGCAGCAGGATTTGACGTTCACCGAGCTGGGCGATGGTCCGGGTGACTTCGGCGACGGAGCGTCCGAGGCGGTCGATCGCGGCGACAACTACAAGGTCGCCGGCTCGGGCGTAATCCAGCATGGCGGCCAGGCCGGGCCGCTCGGTGCGTGCTGATCCGGAGAGTTTGTCGGTGAATACGCGATCGGCGTCGACGCCAGCCGCGGTGAGCGCCGCCAGTTGTGCATCGAGATCCTGACCGGTGGTGCTGACGCGGGCGTAGCCCAGGATCGCCGTCATCCGATGACTGTCTCATTGCCCACCGACAGTCGGGATAGGAGACGCGCGGTGTGAGACGGGAAATGAGACGCCACGACGTGGGGCGATGCAGCAGGGGAGTGGCAGCTTGGAGGCTGTCTCGGTTCTTTAGAAACGAGACCTTGGAGATCGGCTCACCCATCGCACCCTTGTCATACGCGTAATGTTGTATGACACTTAAGTCAACATTGTCATACAGTATTGCGCTAAGGAGGGTGGGCAATGGCCGTCTTGAATATCCGAGTAGACGATCAGGTCCGCGATGAACTCAAGGACATGGCTGACGCGGAGGGTGTCACCGTCAGCGAGTACGTTCGCGATCTGCTCATGGCCGCGCTCGTCCCTGGGTACGAGTCCAAAGAGGACCACGGCGACCTGCCGGCGCCGGAGACTATGCGGATTGCCGATCGGCAGGTGCTCTCACTGCTTCACCGCATCCTCGCGCGCGTGCTGCCCGAGGACAACGACGACGTGGACGGAGACGCCGGTTATCAGCTGGGGCGTGCGCGGGTGATCGAGGCGGGTTACACCGGGGAGTACTGGCGCGAAGTCGCCGGGTTCAGCCCCGAGCTGTCCAAGCGCGACTGCGGCCGCGTCCTAGACATCCTCGACATGTTCCGCATCATCACCTTCAGCATCCGGCGGCTGGAGAAGGACGGGACCACCGTCGACGAGGACCTCAAGTACAAGCTGGAGTTCCGGGGCTTCGACGGCAACGACGGACTCGAAAGCCACATGGCCCGCTACGTCGAGTTCCTCATGAGCGACGGCCGGTGGGCTGAACTGCACGAACAGTGGAACAGCAATGACGAGGGGAACTCCCACTCCCTGATGCTCGACACCTATATGCGCATGGTTGCCGAACACCGCCGCATCAAGGCCAGCCGCGACCGCGGATTCCACCGAGAGGACTACCTGCTGTCCATGGAGGAGCTGGAGCAGATCGCCGCGGCCCGGGTCCACCCGTCGAACCGCGCGTAGCTCGGCCGGTCAGCGTTGCCGTTGAGACAGAAGGCGCTTCGCGCCAGGGCTACGAACATGGCCGGCCGGAACCTGCCGGTTTTCCAACTTCGCTGAGGCTTCAGTTGCCCGGGCCGCGATCTTCTTGATCTCGGCCGGCCGGGAGCCACAGAAGATCCAGGTGAGGAATTGGCCGACCGGTGTGTACCACCGGCCTAGGGGGTCGATTGACTCGACGAAGTCCTCGAACGGTTCAGGTGTCCACTCTCCTTCGATGGTGTTTATCACGGCGACCTGGTCATCGACAGGGACATCCTCGTAATGAGGGTGCGGCGGTGGCAGACGAAACCACACGGCCTGTCTTGGCCGAGTCGGCCAGCGGGGGTCCATGTGAGTCAGTTCGGTGAGGTCGATGCCGCCGACGGGGCGCTCGTGTGTATCGATATAGCCGCCGAAGGGGTGGCTATAGGGCAGTTCGCCTCTGATGACTTCGATGTCGTGCGAGCGCTCCAGTGCCCCGATGGCGCGATGAAGGCTCACGCGCGCGCTTCGGGGAGTGTCTGGAGTGGCGAGACCCAGCAGATCGACGGTGTACCAACGCCAGCGAGCTCGCACGACATCGATGTCGAAGTCTGGAGATAGAAACGCGGAAATCTCTTCACCCCAGGGCCCTGGAAAGCGGTCAAGCCGTCCCTGAGCCGTCAGTGCGGCAAGAATTGTGCGCTGCAAGTTCCCCGGCCCCCGTGACACGGGAAATCATTCTAATTAAGTGTTGCCGGACCCTGGATAAGTGTTGCCCATCAGCCCGGCGGCAACGTAGCCCAAGGGACAATTAGAGGAAGACGAAGGACAGAGCTGCCCCCAAAATCCGTGGTCGCGGTTGGGGGCAGCCCCACGTCCATACGTGTGATTGCCTAATCAAGCTAAGGACATTATGAGGATAAACCCTTCTACCCGTCAAAAGAACCGTTTTTCAGTGGGGAGTCAGCGGTGACGGCCGCGGTGCCTCTGGGGGAGGATCCGATGCCGAAGGAACTGTCCTGCGAGGACCTCGCGGATGAGCGGCCCGTGGTGGTGACGAAGTTCCCTGAAACGCGGTCGCGGCCGCCGTGGCAGTTTTTGCTCGACGACATCGAGTCCAAGCTGCAGGAGCTGCGGATGGCAGTGGAGAGCATCCTGGCAGCAGTTTTGCCCTTCCTGCACTCGACCGCCGAAGATCCTTGCTGGACCTGCGATGACGCGGCTGATCCCGGTGAGGTCAAAGTCACCGTGTTACCCGACAAGTAGCGACAAGTAGATGGTCCGCTGCCAGGTGAAAGAGAGCGAGACCTCGCCAGATTGGCGAGGTCTCGCTCTGTCTATGCCGGGTGCCGGAGGTGTGCTCAGCCTTTACAGCTGAGCACCGTTAGTAACTGAACACGACACGCTCAGTCTCTTTCCCGTCTCGGACAAGAATGTGCTTGCCTTCTTCTTGAGCCTTGGCGATGAAGTCTCCGACTCCGATCAAGCGTCGGACCGCCTCGGTGACGGTCAGTCCGTGCTTGTCTGCGTAGGTCTTGAGCGCCGTAGCCGTCTGGCTGTTGATGTTTACATTCAGACGGGTCTGTGGCGCATCGGCCGAATCCTGCTTGGACTCTGGCCGGCGATTCTTCGACTCGGTGCTGATAGGCGCTTTTGTGTTGCTCATTTTACTGACATCCCTTTTTCTTTTCTCCGAGCTAGATCTCGGATTGGTGTGGTCCTAGGGAAGGGGGCGGTGCGGAGTTGCTGAGGCATGCGCACATCCTGTAAGCCCGCGTGCGCGCATTCCCGTGCAACGAAAGGGGGTGCACACGGCATGTGCACACACACTCTCAGTGTTTGACGCCTGATAGTTCAGGCCTAGTCCCGGCATGGACAGTCAAAAACGATCAAGGGTTGCTCGCCGACATCAGCGTCGGCGAGAAGGCCTGGAGGTTGTGCGGCAGGGGGCCGCGGCTGGCGGGAGCGGCGGCAGCCGGCCGCCTATGACGATCAAGATGACCATCAGGAACGTGGGGGGCTTTCCACACTGCTCGTGTCGAAGGGTCCATGACCATCTCCGCCTCCTACTTGGCTTACAAGTCACGGGTGGGAGGAACCTCCCCGACATCACAAGTCCCAAAACCTTCCCGCAACTCTCACTTTGTACGTGATATGACACGTACGGTAGCACATTTTACGCAATCCGTAAACATCGGTTGTTGATGTTATGCGCATGATCTGTGTATCACGTCAGCAACGCTTGCGCATCATTCGTGTATGATTGCCTTCGAAACGTCCGCGGTTGGGCGGTTTGTAGATGTGCCCCTTCAGACGAGCAGGGAGGCAGACGTGGCAGCGGACGGCGACGACCAGCAGGATCCGGCGGAGAACGGTCCAGAGAACGGTCCGAACAGCACTATCCCGATTCCAGAAGAACCTCCCCCTGTGGAGGGACAGCCCATCCTCAGCGACGCCGGCACTGGCGTTCTGCCCGATGCCTCGACTAGCCCGGTGAGGGCCTCGCAGCAATCGGTACCCAAGCACCGATTCCGTTGGTGGGCGTTGGGCATCATCGCAACGTTATGCCTGTTGACGGGGACCGGGACGCTTCTGACCGCAGCTCTGTCGACTCATGACGGGGCAACCCAAGTCGCCAGCGATATCGCCAAGACAGCAATTCCCACATTGCTCACGCTGCTCGGCACAGCCACAGCGTGGGCCTTCAAAAGTGAGGACTGATGAACAGCTACCCGGCAGACGAAGCCACCAAGATCATCACCGGCTGCAGCGAAGTCATCTTCGAGATGGACAGCGCCAACCACTTGGATGTACGCGTAGACCGCTACCCAGCCACATCAGGACCGTCTGGAGCGGACGCAGCCACCGATGAGGTCGGTGACCGCACCCTCTGCGCCAGCGACAAGCGCCGTTGGCTGTCCCGCTGGTTCCAAAAGCGCCGCGGCTAAACAACTACCAACACGTTCTCGACGTTCTCGACAAATGAATAGGTGCCACCAGTCTGCTGCCGGGATACAGGGCAACAGGCTGGTTTTTCTGTGCGCCCGTTCAGATCAGCCCGACAGTCGACCGTGTGGGATCCGTGCGAAAGAAATCGCCCGTATTGGTTGGCTTAAGCGACAGTTTGGGGGTTGGGGTAGGAGAGAATAGGTTCCATGCCCGGCCACCAAGGATGGAGGGGCATCGGAGTGTCGGATGAGCTCGTAAACGGGCGAGGCCGATAAGCAGTAGCGTCATGACCGGATCTGCGCGCCCGCGCAGACAACGAAGGGAAGGGAGTTCGATTAGGGCTACAGACGGGCAGTGAAGCCTCCCGTTCCTCTTGCCGCGGTCTTGGTGTGTAACGACGTCGGCACATCAGGAGTGTCGAGTTTTACAGCGACAAGTGGGAAAGGAAGTGCGGATGTCCTGTCAGCAGCCGGAACGACGGAGATCGGAGAAGCTCGCGCTATGGGTAGCAGCTGCAGCGCAAGTGATCCGGCTCCTATGGGAGGCCGTTTCTGACGGTCGCCTATAGCAAGGAATCGGGAGTCGGGGCTCACAGGCCCCGGCTCCCGTTTTCGGTTCGGACCGAGTTGAGCCTGCTCTCATCGTGGTCCGATACACCCGCGGCGGTGTATACCTGCCACCGCTGACTGGTTGATAACTCCAGTTCAGTAATGTTTTTCTTGTCGATGCGCCGATCACGGAGCGCAGGGCTTACCCTTGAGACGAGGCACCTCCTATAACTGTTATTGGAGTCCTGTCTCCTGCTATAGGCGATCATCAGAAATGGTGATCCACCAGGAGAGCCGGCCAGGCTCAACATGCGGGCTGCTACCCCGCGAGCCACTGGCCGGCTCTTTGTTTTCCGCAGCAGCCATCCGAGTCTTCCGCCACGGGAATACCGGTACAGGTAAGTACCGGTACAGCGGTACTTACCTGTACCGACGTGGGGTTTTGGGGGCCATCCCCTTTCCTTTTAGGTGGCGCATAAGCGGGTAGGCGGCAATAGGCTGAGGTCATGGGTGGTGAAGAAGCTGCTGAGCTTGAGGTGTGGGAGCCATGGGTTATGGCGGTGTTCAAATTGGAAGCGATGCAGCGGCAGGCCGCCACGCCGCCGCGCCCCCTGGTGAAGCGTGTCCCTTTGGTAGGCAGCGGGCCGGATCCTGTTGGACGGTCGATTGCCGGGTTCGAAGCTGCGGTCAGTGCAGTGTTGCAACTCGATCACCTGGCGGCGGTACGCGACTGGGATAGCTGGCGTCCACGTGTGGCGACGATCGCCGCGACAGTGAGCTCCATTGGGGAGGCCTCTGTTGCTCATCGGCCTGACATCCAGGCAGAGATCGACGCGCTGCGGGTTGAGGAGCATAGGGCCTATCGTCGCTCGAACCACGTAGGGACCGTGATCTCCTCAGCGAGTCGCCGCATCTACGAGGTGGCGAGCCGCCGCCGTGAGCGGGAGAGGGAGATTACGGCCGCAATCCACCCTGCGTCCCTAGCGTCGTCCGCCAGTTTGGACGACATCTCATCCGCCTCAAAAGCCTTCTTGGGACAGCGAGCGGTAATAACGGAGACTGCTGTTGCACAGGTGAATTCGCAAATTCGGCGCGTGCTGGATCTCACGGATGAGACACAGCGGATGAGTGTCGTCGAGTGGCTGAGTATGTGCGAGTCGCAGAGTCATGAAATGGAGGGGGAAAGCTGATGGTGGCCAACGTGTTCGGGATGGATCCGGAGGGCACCCGGTCTGGGCTGGGCGCTGCGGGTCTGGCGGCGCAAGCGGGTGTAGTGGCCGGCGCATCGGCGCTGCCGGTCGGTGAGTGCACCGCTCCTTACACTGCGGCTGGCCAGGGCTTGTTGTCGGCGTTGGAGGCGGAGGCCGCTGCATTGGTGGAGTTTGGCCTGGTTACCAGCGCCGCGAGTGTGACGACAGTGGAGACGGTCGAAAACCAGAACGCCGGGGAACTGGGTACGTAGGAAAAAGGGGGGAGCAGAAAGATGGGTTCGCCGTGGTCACCGTCAGGTGAGTCAACGCCACCGTCTGCGCAACCACTACCGGTCAGTGGTGGGCAACATATGTCACCGGCAGAAGGCTTCCCGCCGCCACCGCCACCACCGGTGCGGCGGTGGCGGCTTATCGGGGTGGTTAGCGCACTTCTCGTGATCGCGATCGCGGCGACCGCCGCCATTACGTACGCGTTGAACCACGGCGCTGACAGCCGGCCAACACCTTCTGCTGAACCAACGCTCACAGGCCCGAACGCCAGCTCTGCACCGACACCGACGTACAGCCCGTCAGAGCAAGCTGCTGCGAAGGCCAAGTTGTGCCACGTGTTTGAGGTGTCGGTGCGAGGCCAAGAGGGCCAGGGCGGGATTGTCATGAACGGCGAGCCGAATGTTCCGCTCATCTTACGCACTGTAAATTCTGTTGTGGCCGTGCAGAATACGACGTCACCGGCAATACCGGAATCATTGATGACGGCAGTCCAGAAGTACGTGGAGACCTCTACAAATCTCACCACAGCCGCCCTTGGTAAAACCCCAATCGACGAGCTCACCCGCCTGACCGAAGCAAATAACGGCGCCACGTATGCGCTGGCCGACGAGTGTGGGGTGCCGCGCTGATGGCTGCTGTGAATCGTCCGATGCCATTGCCGAATCCAGATGAACCACCGCGGTGGGAGGATCGGCATCGCTGGATCGCGCATCAGTTGGTGCGCCAGGTGGAGGCTGCGCGGCCGGCGCCGGATTGTTTCGTACCGCGCAAGGGGATGCCGCTGGGGCAGGACATTCAGTTGACGCCGGGCGCCTACACCTATGCGTTGATCGCGCCGGGGGAGTGGCCGACGGATTCGGAGACCGAGTTGGAAGCCGCAGGAGAGGAGTTGACGGCACATAGCCGTCGCACCGAAAACGCCGCTGTTGAGTCGTATCGGCTGTCCACGGCGGTGTTTAACGACTCCTATACCGCGGGGGAGGGTGCGGAGGCGGCGGCCGCTCACTACGAGAAGCAGCATGCGGCGTTGCTGCGGCTGTCCCAGGCGCAAGCGGCTGTCGGCACTGGTTTCACCACGTTGGGCGGCGATGTGCGGACGATCAAGCGGTTGATCCGTGACGAGCATGACACAGCGCACGCCGAGATTGAGCGGACGCTGCGTGCGCAGGCGACGACGTTGGGCGGGCCGGTAGGTGTGGTGGCGATCGTCGCCAAACACCGGCCGCTGATCGCTGGTTTGTCGGCGGAGCTTCGCGGCCATGTGGCAACGCAAACCGGTGCGCTCTTAAAGGAATTCCCGGAAACTCCAGCGTTCGATGGTGATCCACGCAAGGGCACAGGAATCGGCAAAGACCTACCAACTGACGGCTCTTCTGGGAAGAAAGACGATCTCAATCCTCCCGGAACCGGCACCAAAAAGGACTTACCAACGGGTGGCCAGAGCCCAGCTGGGAGCACACAAAACGGAAACGGGATCGGGAAAGCGCTGCCCTCTGCGGGGATCACGTCCCCGGCCTCCCCGTCGCCTTCTCCTGGGCGTCCGTCGTTACCGTCTATGCCAACAGGCGGCGGTAGCGGCTCGTCACCGCTGAGCGGTGCCGCCAGCGGTGGTATGGGTGGGCCGTTGTCGGGGCTGCTGGGTGGTGGCCCTAGCAGTGTGGCTGGCGGCGTGGGCAATCCTGCGTCTTCGGTGCAGGGGCAGGCTGCGCGGGCGATGCAGGCCTCTATGGGCGGTGAGTTCGGGCGTGGGCTGGCAGCGGGGGCGAATGCAGCTGGTGCGATGCCGTTTTCACCAACATCGCAGCCTGTTCCGCAGGCGCCGCCATCGCCGTTGGCGGCCCCGATGGGGGGTTCTGCGCCGTCTGTGGCGGCGCCGGCTACAACGAGTGCACCGATCGCGCCTGCCGGTCCACCGCCGGCCGCCATGGGTGGTTCGGTTGGCACACCGGCCGCGGGCGGGCCTAGTGGCGGGCTGACCCCGTATGGGTCTGT